>CALGOB010000099.1 GCA_937958005.1 uncultured Cyclobacteriaceae bacterium | reverse complement strand
TTTACAAATATCGCCTTGATCTGTGTCCCTACGGATCACTTAAACCCGAATGATGCATTAGACTTTTAAGAGAAAATCATAAATGGCTGTTAGATAGCTGCCTAAATTCTGATTTGCAACGCAGACATAGTCTCCATTATGGTGAGTAGGAAATTAGGATTTAAGTGGCTAAATGACTATAAGTTATGGTTTTGCATCAAATTTCTATTGCATCATTCGGGTTAAACTAGAGAAGTTGATCAGATTGTGAGGTATACAAAATCAACCGTGATAATCTTTAATCCCTAAGGGATATTAATTCCCCGACTTTGAGTCGATCATTAAATTATTGCCCATAGATACCCCGTACCCTTGGGTCGGGGTTGGTTCATTACTTATTGTGAAAATAAGCTCAAATTGGTCTTTGAAAGCTCATTTTGTTTTATTCGTTAGGAAAAGTAGACGCAAGTTTGTTAGTGAATTAATGGCAAACGAATGTCATGAACTTATGTATAATCAATAAATTCTGTTAATTAGATATTTACTATATTGAGGAGTGAATCATTGCTCCTTCTTTTGTGTCTCAGATCAAAAATAAATTAACAAATACAAATGCACTTGCCGCTATCATTTTATTGATGCTATTTTCGGTTATTTTTCTGATAATCAATGATCAATTTAAGAAAAGGGTAGAAGAAGTAAGTATGTTGAAATATAGATCGCTACTTGAAAAACAAGCGTGGGAAATAGGAAGTGTATTAAAAACAATTGGAGTGATTGAAAAGTCCTTTTCAGTTACTGCTGCTTCTCTCACTTCCCAAGCTGATTTAGACTCCTTGATGCGATCTTTTCTGGTATTCCATCAAAGTATTCAAGGAGTATTTTTCATTCCCGTAGACACTTTGTTGGAAGGCCATTCTACATTAAGAAATACATATTGGCATAAAACAAATGATAATTATGCGAAATTAGACTTTCACCCTTTGTTTATAAATAAAAGCAGACTCATAGGAGAGGAGCAATGGAATTCCCTGCATGCGGATTCTGGAAAGGTGATTTTCTATAAGAAATTGAAAAATAGAGAGGTTATTGGAGTGGAAATTGAGATTAGGCTAATTTCAGAGTTTGAGAAAGCTGAACAGCTAAAAGGAGGGGTTTATTTGATTGATTTAGCAGGTGACAAATTATTTGTTTTTGGTGGCGGTGAAATGGCTGATGCAAATTCTATTTCAGATAAATATGATTCTCTTTCCTTACAATTAGCTTGGTCTGATAAAGCAAGCGAGGGGCATTATTTTGTAGAAGAAACGAAAAGCGAAATTTACCGCTTTATTTACCCGCTTAATGCGCCTAAATTTAATAAGGAATGGGTTTTAGGAATCCAATTAACAGGAGGGGTTTTCTTTAAAGAATATTATCAAACAATGAGTTACCTATTGATAATTGGCTTAATTACTTTTTTGATAATTGTTTTTGTTGTTGTCTATTCTATATTTAAATGGAAAAAAGATCAAGATGAGCGGCATCAAATGGAAATTCTATTAAATAGTTCTTATGCACAATTACTGTCATATATGGAAGGTTCTGAGTTCGTTAATATTTATAGTTTAGATAGTAACTATTGTTATTTAAATTTTAATTCTTATCACAGGCAAGAAATCAAAAGAGCATTTAATGGAATTCCCAAAAAAGGAATGAACATGCGAGAAGTACTCCCTGAGAAACTTTGGCAAATGCAAAAAAGTCATTTTGACAGAGTTCTAGCAGGAGAACACTTTATGACTACAGTTCAGGAAAAAGAAAAATTTTACCAGCAAATTTTCAATCCTATATATGATACAACAAGAGGGGTAATTGGGCTTACTTGCAGCTTTATAAATATTACTGATAAGGTAATTGCCCAGAGGGAATTGGAAAACTATAGAGAACACTTAGAGGTATTGGTAGAGGAAAGAACTAAAGAATTGAGAATACAAAAAGAATTTTTCCAAATGTTGATTGATCAGGTGCCAAACCAAGTGTTTGTAAGGGATAGTGAAAGTAGGTATGTGCTTGTAAATAAGGCTTCAGTTATGGCTTTTGATATGACTATGGATGAATTGGTAGGTAAAACTTTATTGGAAAGTCACCATAACCCAGAAGAAGCTGAGTTGTATTTGCTAGAAGATCAAACTATTTTGGAAAATGATATAGTCGTTTCTTATGAAGATAAGGTGAAAAATAGGGCTGGGAATGAACAATGGGTAATCGTTAATAAAACCAGAATAAAACTATTGGATCAGTATTTTGTGATGGGTGTTTTAATGGATATATCGCATTTGAAAGATACAGAGAACAGACTTCAAGATGCTAATGTTGAGCTGAGTACAACCATCAGTAAATTACAGAATACACAATATAAATTGATTGAATCTGAGAAAATGGCTTCTCTGGGACAACTAATGGGGGGTATTGCACATGAGATTAATAACCCGATCAATTTTGTGGCTGGGAATGTAAGGCCACTAATGCAGGATTTCGAAGATGTTAGAGAATTAATTAAAGAAATTGAGATCTTGGGTAAGGGAAATTTAGAAGTAAATGAGTTATTGGAGAAATATAGTATCGGTTTTACCTTATCAGAAATGGAATCTCTTCTGACGGGGATTAATGAAGGTGCTAAACGAATTGGTGGCATAGTGACTAACTTAAAAAACTTTGCAAAACCTAGTTTAGGTGAATTCACCAAATATGAGATAACAGAAGGGTTAAATTCCACTATTAATTTAGTAAGTTACAAGATCCGGAATAGAATACGGATTACAACTGACTATCAGGAAATCCCCTTGGTTATTTGTATGCCAGCTAAAATTAATCAAGTCTTTTTAAACTTACTGAATAATGCAATACAAGCCATCGAAAATAAAGGAGAGATTGTAATAAAGATTAAATTTAGTGAGGCATCAAAAATGGTTCATATTAGTATTGCTGATTCTGGATCGGGAATACCAGATGAATTTAGGAATAAGGTTTTTGACCCTTTTTTTACGACAAAAGATGTAGGTAAAGGAACTGGATTGGGGCTTTCTTTAAGTTTTAGTATTATTCAACAGCATAACGGTGAAATCACTTTTGAACCCAATGAACCAAGTGGAACAATATTTCATATCAGGTTGCCTGTTCATCAGAAATTAGATTAAACCACATTATGTAATAGAAAACGTTATGAGCTTGTAAAGTTCAAAATATGACATGCTTATGTTAGAGAAGCTTAGCGTGATTAAGGTGATTTAACAAACTTGAGTTAAGTGATTATAATGAAGAGACTTATTGTCTGAATACATTTCTAATGGATCAATCGGTTTTTAAACTACTATCTTACAGTTATTTATGGTCTTCACTTAAAAGTCTAATGCAAAATGCGGGATTAACTGATTCTATTCCCGATCGAGGTAGAATTATTCCTGTTGACGTAATTGATTTACTATTCTGACTCAAATAGCCCATAACTTAGTTGGGTCATAGAGAAAGACATGAAATTAAAAAAAGTTTTTACCGGAGAATATTTAGGCAGCTTCTATAATGAGAAATTGAAAGGAGAAGATGGTGTTTTATCCTTAAAATACCTTACTGGTAATATGTATTCTATGACTTTTTCTTTTCAGGATATGGCTATTAAATTAAGTGCTGTCTTACATGAAGTAGGTGATTTGCATCATGTTTTTATTACTGAGAAATTTGATGAAGAATATCATATTCAAGGGAATGCGAACTTATCAGTACATGAAGGGGTACATGGTTGTTTGGATTCTGGAGAAATGGATATCCAATTCATTTTTAATAAATACAATGAAAGGTCATTTAAAGTATCATTTTCAGGTAGCAAAAAGAATAGAAACAGTGACAAGTTAAATTCTAATTCTTTGATTGACTACCTAAAAATGAATGTTTTATCTGATGTGAAAACCACTAAGTAGATTTTAGAAATACCACTTTCTGTTTATCTGCTTTCACACATTTTTCATGAAATTTTACGTAGTCTGCATAAAGAGATTTATCATAAGTACCTTTGTTAGTAGTAAATTTTCTATAATATTTTAAAACACCTGGACCTTTCTCAAATCGAGTCTCGTAAGTGCCAAATTTTGTGTTGATTGACTTGGCTTTCGGGATCGATTCGGGATATATATTTTCTGGAATTTCAAACACAATGCTATCTATCGTATTCTTCTCGTAGCGAACCTTAAAGTCTGATTCTCTATTCTTATATTTTGTGGGTTTAAAAGTCCTTTGATTTATCTGATTGGGAACTAAGAAAAATCTCTTCCCAGAGACCGTTGCCATTTTTCTAGCTGTTACATCAATAGACAATGAAGCAGTGGGTATTTCAGATTTTTGTTCTTTAAAGTCAAAATCCTTAATATCCATGCTTTTAATAGGGAACAAACTTTTGATGGCCTCACTTTTTTCTTTAGAGTCATACTTATCAAAACCTGATACATATTCATAAGAAAGACCGCTGAAAGTACTTACCAATTCAACATCAGCATTCCCTTCCATATCTAGTTTGATTTTACCTTGTGTTTTATAAGTATTATCATCCTTATCATAGGCGGGAGTATGAACTATGTGTCCCCCTTCTTCATTTAAAACAAGTACATCCCTGTCAGAAGTAAAGTCACTTAAATAGCCAAATGGATTTGTCTGACTTGTGCATTCAAGCCAGATGGTATCCTGCTCATTAGGTACACATAAAAAAACGTGATTAAACTGACTACTTGGGAATGAAGTGTCTATTTCTTTTTCATAGCGTCCAGCATTTACTATTGTATAATAAGAGCTAATCCCTATATTCTGCAACGCAATTTTTGTGTAATTTGTAAGAGCCTTGCAATCACCAAAACCCTTCTCTGAAACATAATTAGCTTTGAAAGGCTGCAATCCACCTATGCCTAATTGTATACTGACATACCTGGTGTTTCTTTGCAAATATTCATAAATAAGCCTTATTTTTTCTTTATTGTTGGATGTACCCTTCACTAGGCCTTTTATTTCAGCGACATTTTCGGCATTTAATTCCCCTCTCCCTTCATTGAGTTTGTTAAACCATTTCCCAAAACTTTTCCAAGTAGTCAGATCTCCAGTATATCCTTCCATTTCAAAAGCAGTAGGGGCAAGTGAAACATATTTGTCATTGTAATAGGGATCAGCATTTAAATATTCATGTTCAATAGCCTTGACATTTTTAAGAGACCAGTTATATATTTTAAAACCTGATACATTTTTAATAATCGGATCGCCTACTAAATGTGATTTGGTTTTTAAACTATAATTTCCGGGAGTTTTGACATTGAAATTAGCCCTCTGTATGGAAGTTTTATTAGCGGTCTGAATATACCATGACGGTAAATACATCAATCCATCGAAAACTTTTTCAATAGTATATTCTACTGTATAGGGGTAGTTGCTTTGACTTAAATCAATTTGCTTGATTCTATTGTCAGATAGAATACTGATTCCATCAAAAGCACTATAGTCCTTAATCTCGTTCTTTTTTAGTTTTTTGATGACTTTACCAGATGCATCATATACAGTAGCACTTAAAGTGTTTAATCGGGTTAGATCACTATACCCGACACTAAGTTTTGCAGCACTTTTACCTTTGGGGTTAAGGATGGTAATAGCATACTTGGTATGATGGATACCTTTGCCAAGATCAATAATTTCAAAAGATGTTTCGTCATACCTTACTACTTTGTTGGCACCTTCTTTAAGGCTATCAGGAATAAGGTTGACTGCTAGGTTATATTGTCCATGACAAAAACTAACTGTGACTAATGTGACAATGATGTAAATTATGAAAGATCTTTTCATGGCTATATTTTTTTAATTACGATCTGTTCGTTTTGCTTCTCAATCATTAGCTCAAAGAATTTTTTGATATTTTGATATTGATCAGCATTATAGAATAGATGATTGATTTTAAAAGTACTGACAATGCTTATTTTGTTACCTATTTGTGTACTGGAAAATTGATAAGACATGGTATTGTTTGGTAATTTGAGTGCTGTTGAAGCTGGAGTTTCCGCTACTTCATAGCCTTCAGGAATTGAGATACTCATAACATAATTATCTTTGGATCCATAGGAGAAATCAATCGGCATAATCCTTTCATCTGCATCAAAAGGATTGTTTTCAAATTTACCAGTAATAACAGGAGTTAAATAAATGATGTCGCTATCCTCGTTTTCTTCATTAGAAATTTGGCATTCTGTAATCAGTGATTGGTAGGCATTGTCTTTATTTTTGATATTTAAGCTATCAACACTCCAAAAGAGCATTTTTTCATTTAATTCTTCGTTATATTGATCCTCTCCTTTTTTATAAATAGCATTTCTCTTATTTATATCAGAATAACCTTTCGTTTTTTCAGTTAGAAGCCCATTTAAAGTACCATTTTCATTTAATTCTAAATTTACTTGAGTAGTTGACTCAGCTTTTGTTCTTCCCTTCATATTCACCCAGCCAGAATTACTTTCAGAAACAACCCAACCTTGGAAGTTTAGCGTACGTGGATGCAAAATACCAAATGGGTATCCTTTGTTAGAGGCATCCAATAGTACTGGCCCTTTTTCAGTGTCTAATTGGCAGGTTAAATAATTAATTCTTTCCTTATTCAGATATATGGGGTGTAAATACCCATTCTGTCTAGTACTTGAAATTAAGGGTGAGGCTTCTAGATTAGCTTCTAAAAGCATCATGATTAATAGGAAATTAATTTGTGGAACAGATCCTTTGCGTTCTTTCCATGCTTTTCTTAGATTATTGGGATAAATTCCATACTTATCATTAAAGGTCATTTCATTCCTGACAAAGCTATAGATAGCTAATGCTTTTTCTCCATCGTCATTCATTCCATTTGTAATTTCTGCAACTGTTTCTGACAGAAAAGCCCTTCTATTTAAAAGCTTTCCAAAATTATTGTCAGCTAGTAATTGTTTGTTAAAGTCTTTGTAGTTTCCACCAATCTTTTGTACTGAACCTCTAGGGGGAGTAAAGGAAATCATTTGGAAGTTTATTTTACTAGTATAATTACGTTTTGTGCTAATATAAGGCTCATCATCCATAGGAGCAGCATTGGCAATAGCCCAGTTGTATTCAGTTGCTTTCCAACTAATGCCACTTGTGGATTCATTAATCTGCTTATTTTCGTTGACAGTAAACATTAAACTTCCTTGTGAGACAATTTCAAAGTGAAACCACTCAGGAATTTTTACATTGTATTCACTCCATACAATAGGAATATCTTCTTGAAAACTCCATTCTTCAAGATTTCCAAGATAATCAGATGTTTTTGTATAAGTATATTCAATTACAGAACCCCAGGGCAAAAGCGTGTTAATTAATGATAGTAAAGATTTATTTTGGATTAGGCATATTATCCCCTCTGGGGATAACTCCAGTCTCATAATGTATTAATTTTGTATTGAAAAAGCGGAATGACCTTCTGTCTATGTTTCTT
>CALGOB010000098.1 GCA_937958005.1 uncultured Cyclobacteriaceae bacterium | reverse complement strand
GCCGCGATGGCGTACCATGTTGTTTTTGACCGCCAAGCGGCCTTGTAGATTTTTTTGGTTCCGTTTTTTCAGGGGTCCGCCCCCGCGGCATGGAAAAAATGAATCGGACTGCCGACGCAGAAAGCCCCTAATTTTAGGAATACCCAATTCTAGAGGGCCGCCGTGGAACGGTGTTTTTCAGTATCAGAAAAAAATCTTCTTTATTTGATCTATAAGTGTCTTTTTGTTCATTTTCAGATTTAATTGGATACCAGTAATTCATAATTAGTGATTTCTAATGCTTACTATCAAACTAAGATTTGAATTTAAATAAAATCGTAGCTTTCAACCGTTTAAACAAAGGTTATATTTAGAGTTCAAAGACTATTCCTAGCATCCTAAAAAAATCATTTAGAACCATACCAAACTACCTATACGGATTAAATGGAAATATTTTCTCGGTGTAATTGTAATTCCTAATTACGCATTTTAAATTAAATACTACCTTAAAACACCATGTAAAATTGCATTCCTATTAGTTAAATGAACCAACCAACCCCGACCCAAGGGTACGGGGTATCTATGGACAATAATTTAATGACCGACTCAAGAGTCGGGGGATTAGGTATCCCTCAGGGATTCAATTATTAAATATCAATAAACTGATTACCTTCTGGGTCTTCTGTTTTTTCCTCCACCTTTACTATCACGCCTTCCACCTGAAGAACTACCGCCTCTTCTATTGTAATTTCCACCGCCGGATCTTCTACCACTACCAGATCTACCAGAAAAGCCATCTCCGCCTCTTCTTCTCTTCTTTCCTCCACCGCTTCCACCTGAGTCTCGGTTCACTCTAATATCTCGTCCTTCGATTTCCAACCCTTCGAAATTATCGTCAATAGACTTAACTTTTTCAGCTGTCACATCAAAATAGGAATGAGAATCATTCATTACAATATTACTAAAATCGTCTTTTTTCAAACCCGATTCCTCGCTTAGAAAGTCAATTAAATCACTGTTAGAAGCACCATCCATTTTACCTACATTGATAAAATACCTGTTACCACTATCAGGTCTACCTCCAAAACCATCTCTCCTTTCTCCTCTTTCCCCTGGTTTATCGTTGATATCATTTCTACTTCCTGATAAATTCAATTTCTTCAGTTGATCCTCCAATAAAAGGCTTATTAGCTCATCTTTGGTATATTTTTTTAACTGATCAGTGATAGCAGACAAATTCTCATCTTCTATTTCTTTAACTTCTCCTTTTTTAGGAATTTTGTCCAACCAGCTAGACATCCTCCTCGCCTGAACATCATTGGTAGAAGGCACCATTACCTTTTCAAATGAGATTTTTAGGTCTTTTTCTAAATAACCTACTTTACGGACATCTCCTTTAGTAATAACAGCTAATGAGATTCCCTTTTTACCTCCCCTAGCCGTTCTTCCACTTCTGTGGGTATAGTACTCTCTTTGATCTGGGATTGAGTGATGAAAAACATGGGTCAAGTTATTGACGTCTATTCCTCTTGCAGCAACATCTGTGGCAACCAGTAATTTTAGACCATGTTCTTTAAACTTGATCATTACACGGTCTCGTTGAGATTGAGATAAATCTCCATGTAATGCCTCCACCCCATAACCATCTTTACTTAAATCATCTGATAAACGCTGTGCCTCTATCTTAGTCCGGGTAAAGATTATTCCTTTCATATCTGCCTCCACATCTGCGAACCTTTTGATAGCTTCTTTTTTATCGGAGGATTTCACCACAACATATTGGTGCGAAATATTGGTATTTACGGCATTCCCTCCAGCTACTTTAATTTCTTTTGGGGAATCCATGTATTCTTTCACTATCCTTTTTATTTCATTAGGCATAGTAGCAGAAAAAAGCCAAGTCGTTTTAAATTCAGGGGTAAAAGACAAGATCTTATCCAGATCTTCTTTAAAACCCATATTTAACATTTCATCAGCCTCATCTAAAACCAAATATTCAATTTGATCAAGTTTAATTGCTTTTCTATTCGCAAGGTCTATCAATCGTCCAGGCGTTGCAACTACTATTTGATTCACTTTTTTGAGGGCTTTCATTTGTCCAACTATGTTAGCGCCACCAAATACTGCTGTAGACCTAATCTTTGGTAGGTACTTGGCATATAGGCTTAGTTGGTTTTCTATCTGCTGGCAGAGTTCTCTAGTAGGCGCTAAGATTAAGGCTTGAACATGCTTGGCGGATTCATCTATGTTTTGAAGGAGTGGCAGACCAAAAGCAGCTGTTTTACCAGTTCCTGTCTGCGCCAATCCAATAAAATCCGAAGGTTCTTCTACTAAAAACGGAATCGCTTTTTGTTGAATCTCTGTAGGGTTTTCAATACCCAGCTCTGGAAGAGCCTTAAGAATAGAGTCAGATAACCCTAAGTTCGAAAAATTTGTCAATGTAACTTCTTTTATAAGTAAGCCGCAAAGGTAGTACTTTGATCATTCAAAACTACTTTATTTTTAAAATAAGCTATTTTATCATTTTGCCCTACCGATCAAACAATTCTATCTGACTTGTAAGCCCTTTCAGTTTATTTTAGCTAAACAATTTAAAAATCAATATTAATCAAGAACATATTCATGAAAAATCATTTCAAATATTTCTTTTTAATTCTACTCTGTCTGACACTTACCGTTTCAACAAGTAATGCTCAAAAAAAGAAAAAGCCAAAAGGAAAAGCAAATGCTTCAAGCCCCACAAAACCAAAGAAAAATAAAAATGGACTAAAGCCTTATCAAGAAGTAATCACCAAAGATGCCAAAACAGATGAAGGTTTATTTAAAGTTCACAAGGTGGATACCAAGCTCTATTATGAAATACCCAAAAACATGCTTGGTAAAGACATGCTGTGGGTTAGTAGAATCGCAAAATTGCCTAATGGGTTTGGAGGTGGATTTACAAATGCAGGTTCTAAAGTAAATGAACAAGTTGTTAACTGGACTAAAAGGGACAATAATATCGATATTAGAATTATCAGTTTTAACAATTATAGTGATTCATCAAGCGCGATCATAGAAAGTGTAAGAAACAACAATTTCTCTCCAATACTTCATTCCACAAAAATTGTTGCTTACTCACCAGATTCCTCTGCTTATGTAATAGACGTTACTTCCTTGTTCACTACTGACATACCCTCTATCAGTGGTTTATCAGCTAGAATAAGAAGAAATTATAAAGTAAAAAATCTCGATAAAAGCAGGACTTACATTGAAAAATATGCTAGCTATCCGGAAAATATAGAAATTAAGCATGTTACTACCTTCAAAGCTGGAACACCTCCTTCTGATAGACGAAGTGAAACAATTTCATTGCTCATGAATCAATCAATGATTCTGTTACCCAAAGTAAAAATGCAACCTAGGTTATCTGATTATAGAGTGGGTTGGTTTTCACTTTCAAAGATCAACTATGGTTCAGAGGCTTTAAAATCAGATCAAAAATCCTATATAAGAAGGTGGGAATTGATTCCAAAGGACATAGAAGCCTATAAAAGAGGTGAATTAGTAGAGCCTATTAAGCCTATCGTTTATTACCTTGACCCAGCCACTCCCTTAAAATGGAGACCTTATTTTAAACAAGGAATAGAAGATTGGAATGTAGCATTTGAGGCTGCTGGTTTTAAAAATGCAATCATAGCCAAGGATCCTCCAAGT
This sequence comes from uncultured Cyclobacteriaceae bacterium, assembly GCA_937958005.1. GTDB lineage: Bacteria > Bacteroidota > Bacteroidia > Cytophagales > Cyclobacteriaceae > JANSWY01. The sequence continues at coordinate 1,722 of CALGOB010000098.1, read as the reverse complement.
AAAGAAGAAGATCCAGATTTTAGCCCAGAAGACACACGCTATTCTGTAGTACGTTACGTAGCCAGTACCACTAGAAATGCTGTTGGCCCCTCTGTTAGCGATCCAAGAACTGGTGAAATAATAGAAAGTGACATCATTTGGTATCATAATCATTTAAGATCTTATAGAAATAGGTACATGATAGAAGCTGGAGCTCAGAACCCAAATGCTAGAACACTGAACACACCAGAAAAAGAAATTGGGGAAATGATGCGAATGGTCATTGCACACGAAGTAGGTCATGCCTTGGGTTTACCACACAACATGAAAGCTAGTTCAGCTTATCCAACTGATTCATTAAGATCGGCCACATTTACTCAAAAGTTAGGTCTTACCCCTTCCATCATGGATTATGCTAGAGTAAACTATGTAGCTCAACCAGGTGACCAAGGAGTGAGATACATTAGAATGATGGGGCCATATGATTTATATGCTATCAACTGGGGGTATCGCTATATTCCTAATGCTAAATCACCAGAAGATGAAAAAGCCACTTTGGATCAATGGATACTTGCAAAAAATGGCGATCCTATTTATGAATTTGGAGCAAGTTTTGGTGGTTATGATCCTGATTCTCAGACTGAATCTTTAGGTGATGATAATATCAAAGCTAGTGAATATGGTCTCGCAAATCTTAAAAAAGTAGTTCCTCAATTATATGATTGGACGACAAAAGATGGCGAAGGTTATGATGAGCTATCAGAAGTTTATAGAGAATTAACGGGTTTATGGAGAGGATATATTAGGCATGTGATCACCAATGTTGGCGGTATTCATGAAACTAGGAAAACAGCAGATCAAGCGGGTGTCATTTTTAAACCAGTAGAAGCAAGCACACAAAAAAGGGCTGTTTCATTTCTAAATAAACATGCTTTTACTACCCCAAAATGGTTATTGGAAGAAAATATTTTGAGAAACATCTCTCACGCAAGCACATTGGAAAGGGTGAGGTCTCTACAGGTAAGAAGTCTCAATGGTCTTTTAAACGCTTCTAGAATGCAGAGAATGATAGAGACCGAAGCGTTGGAAAATAAAAATGTTTACACCTTGTTAAACATGATGGATGATCTAAGGAAAGGGGTTTTTTCAGAGGCTTATAATCAAAGAAAAACGGATGCTTTTAGACGCAATTTACAAAGAGCTTATATTGAAAGAATGCATTTTTTAATGACAGAAGAACCTACTCAAGATGTTCCAGCATTTTTTGCTAATTTTATCACGGTAGTAGATGTCTCACAATCAGATATCAGGGCAGTAATAAAAGGTGAACTGAAATTACTAAAAAACACCCTTGTTTCTGCTTCTGGGCGTGTAGGGGATAGAATTACGAAATATCATTTTCAAGACTTAGTAGAAAGGATTGATGATATCCTTATCAACAAAGAAAAGTAGCTCTAAAATTAATTCTCCATTTAAAATGGTGAAATTTGAATAAAAAAATACTAGTATCCAAATGAACCAACCCCGACCCAAGGGTACGGGGTATCTATGGGCAATAATTTAATGATCGACTCAAGGTACTGTGAGAAAAAGCAAGCCAATTGATATAATTATTTTAAGTTTGCACTACCGAAAAGAGGACTTTTGGTGATTGATTACACGGAAGTCCATCTAGTGCAGCCAGATCTGTTGATTTGGCTGTTTTGTTTTGTGACCCTTCCGGGTCAACCGAAAAGAGGAGCT
>CALGOB010000097.1 GCA_937958005.1 uncultured Cyclobacteriaceae bacterium | reverse complement strand
TACCATGCCTGATCAGCTAAAGTTGGATTTTGCCTTATGGACACGCAAAGCGGTTTTAGAGTTAGTTAAAAGGGAGTTTGCTATCAAATTAGGTCTGACCACCATGGGGGATTACCTTCGTAAATGGGGATTTAGTCCACAGAAACCTAAGAAAAGGGCTTATGAACAATGTTCCAAGAAAGTACAAAAGTGGTTAGGTGAAGAATATCCTGCTATCAAAACAAAAGCCAAACAAGAAAATACGCAGATTCATTGGGGAGATGAGACAGGGGTAAAAAACAATTGTAACCATGGCCGTAGTTATGCACCTAAAGGCAAGACATCAACCAAATCTAGTATGCCGAAACGCTTCTAGGTCGATATGACCTCTACGGTAACTAATCAAGGAAAAGTTTAGTTTATGATTTATTCTGATACAAATGAATGCAGATAGGTTAATTGAGTTTATGAGTTAACTGATCATAAGTGAGGATAAGAAAATATTCCTTATCTTGGATAATTTGAGGGTTCATCATAGTAAAACAGTGAAAGAATGATTAAGTAGAGATGAGATTAAAGAACAAACCGAAGTGTTTTTCTTACCTTCTTATTCTCCAGAAAGAAATCCTGCTGAATACCTCAATTGTGATCTCAAGCTGGGTATTTCAAACAAAAAATCACCAAAGACCCAGCAAAAACTACAGGATAATGTCAAAACACATATGCAGATGCTACAGCAAAACCCTGCAAGTGTAGAAAAATATTTTAAACATGAAAGTATAAGATATGCAGCGTAAATCAAATAATCCGAATAATTCGAGGTGCTCGCTCAGGGAAATAATTATTAGAAAACTAAATGGTTGACCATCAACGTAATCGATTCAGTAGAGTAAAATTGACATTCCTCAAATTTGGGCTATATCAATTCTTAATTCTTTCATTATAAAACTAAGTAAATCAATTACTTTTTACGCAAGGCCATGGTTTGTCATGAATAATGTAGGTTAAATTACCGCCTAGTTAATAAAAAAGAAAACTCAATCACTTCATCCTTATGGAAAATTCACACGTAAAAAGAAATTCTTTATTAATATTTAATGATATATTATTAAAAGTTCTATGGGTAGTCTGGGTTCTTATTTCATTTCTTCTTTGGACTTTTTATTCAGAGGGAAATTCCCATGATTTTCAGTTATTAATTGATGATTTTAAATTAGGAGACGGTTTTGTTACTTATAAAGAATTTACAGGAACCACAGTCAATGGCCATGAAATTTATGAATTCTACTATAATTACACATATGAGGGAGAAATCTTTTCTGATCGATCATTTGGCTACAACTTATATGGCATAGATAGTCCTGTAACCATCCAATACTCACTTTCAGACCCTACAACTATTTCAAGAATTGTGGGACAAGAAAACACCGTAATTGGATTAACTCTTACAATTGTGCTCGCTTGCTTATTTATGTTAGTAACCTTTTTATTAGCTTATAGATTTTTTAAACTTGCAAAGAAAAAAGATCGTTATTGAATCCTATTGGATATCAACAATAAAAACATCAATGTTTCAATCTAAAATAGTATTGTTGATTATGTTGTTGTAGTTTTCAGATTCTAATTACGATTGCTAAAACCTTAATTTTAATCTTCATGAGACATATATCACTCAATAATAAATTTACACTTTTCTTAAATGGGTGTTTAATTAAAATTGGATTTATTGTATGGCTATCTTCCACTTTTCTATTTCTGATCACCTATGATTCTGGAGATATTGAAGATTTTAGAATGATGGTGGGAAGCAAAGAAAATGCTAAGGGCTTTGTTACTTATAAGGAATCTACCAGCTACTCTGAGGATGGAGAAGAGATTTATCTTTACTATTATAATTTTTCCAAGAATGAAGAAATAATTGCTGGGCAATCTTATGGGCCTAACTATTATGATATTGATAATGAAGTAAAAGTAGAATTTTTAAAAAGCGATCCTGAAGCTTCCCGAATTATTGAGCAGCACAATACAAAAGGCGGACTCACCATCACACTTGTTATTGGTGCTATTTTTCTCATCACTTCCTTCTTCTTTGTAAAAAGAATACTGAAGACAAGAGAAGAAATTATCATTTTTAAAAGAGGGGAAATTGTCAAAGCACAAAAGGTAAAGGAAGAGACAACGAATGTAACTATTAATGACAGTCCGCAGTATAAGCTTACTTATGACTTTCTGGCGAATGGGGTAAAACATCAACATTATATTAAAACTATGACTCCGGATAAGTTTCCCAAAAAAACCAAACTTATTTACTTACCAGAAAACCCAAAAAAGGCATTCCTAAAGAAAAGTCTTCCTAAAAAATTAAAAGATATGTTAAAAGAATAATACCCACTTGACAAAATATCAAATTACCACCATACGTTATTACCCTTAAGTAATTGAACAATTGACTTTTATGATCAGATGCCTTTATTTTCTACTTACCTTACTAGTCACTCATAACTTACTGGGTCAAGATTCCTCTCGGATAATCACTTATTATGATTTAGATCAAAGCATTCCAAAGGAAACTTTTTTAGTCTTAAACAATGACTCATCTCTAGTAGACGGTGATTATGTGAAATTTAACCTCGCTGGTGATACCATTGTCAAAGGCACTTTTAATTCTGGTCAAAAAGAAGGGCTATTTACTAATTATTTTGAAGATGGTAAAATACAAAGAACCACCTTTTATAAGAATAATCTAAGAGAAGGGGTAACCAAGATATTTGAAAAAGATGGCAGAATTATACAGCAAGTCACCTTTATCAATGACACGATACAAGGCAACTTAGATTTATATTATCCAAATGGAAAACTAAAAAGCAGTACTGCATTTAAAAATGGAAAACCTGATGGTTTGGTAGTGTATTATTATGAATCAGGAAATAAACAAGAAGAAATCTACTATGCAAATGGCAAACCTAATGGCCAATCAAAAAAGTATTTTGAAAGCGGTAAACTTAATATAGAAGCCTATTATAAAAATGGCTTATTAGAAGGTAATTTCACTACCTATTTTGAGAATGGCCAAATTGAAATCCAGACAGTTAATAAAGGAGGCAAAAAAACAGGATCATTTAAACAGTTTTATGAAAATGGTCAATTAAAATCTTCCGCTAACTACGTCAAAGGTTATCTTACCAATGAAGTCTTTTCTTACTTTGAAAATGGAAATTTAAAGACAGAAAACAACTATGACAAAGGGTATCAAAAGGGAGTATATAAGGAATATCATGAAAACAAACAATTAAAAATCAATGCCAAATTCAGTAATAAAGGTAGAGATAAGGAAAGTGAAGAGTATAATACAAATGGTACTTTAATTTTAAAATCCAGTCTAAAGGAAGGCAAAAAAGCGGGTATTTGGTCATATTATGATAATTCGGGTGCATTAACTATTATTGAACCCTATGAATTGGGTAAAATACACGGAATAAGAAAGTCTTTCAAAAAGGAAACCGTGATCAAAGAAGAGCCTTATGTAAGGGGTAAAAAAGAAGGTATTGAAAAAGGTTATTTAGAGAATGGAAAAATAGCCTATGAACAAGTCTATGCCAAAGATAAACAGCATGGTAATTATGTGAAATATCATAAAAATGGAAAAAAAGAAATTGCTGGCAAATTCATTCGGAATGAAAAACATGGTAACTGGTCATATCGTGACAAAAAAGGACGGTTGATTAAAGAAGAAAAATACCAATTTGGAAAACTAATTACCCCTGAAAGTGTTAATTAGGCATATGCCTACTATCTCTTTCGAAGGAAAATCAATTGAAGTAACAAAAGGAGCCAACCTTAAAAAAGCACTAAAAAAAGCTAATCTATCGCCTTATAATGGAATATCCTCCATTCTTAACTGCCATGGAATAGGAAGCTGTGGCACCTGCGCTGTGGCCGTAAGTGGACTAACATCAGAACCTACAAAAATTGAAAAATGGCGTTTAAATTTTCCTCCTCATAAAACTTCAAATAAACTAAGGCTCGCTTGCCAAGTGAAAATTCTAGGAGATGTTAAGATTCAAAAATTCGATGGCTTTTGGGGAAATATTAAGAGGTAAGCATTCTATAAAAACAGGCCTTTAAGGTTGTTAATGAGTTGTTTTCACCTAAGACACCTTATCTCTGAGTAATTTCACATTTCAGTTATCTCAAATTCGAGTACCTCAAGCCCATTTATATCCACTAAAATGAACCAACCTCAACCCAGTGCATCTGCTGAGAAATCTATGGCGCTCTCAGAAGGACACAGGGTATCTATCTATGGGCAATCATTTAATGGTTAACCCAGTGCCTCCGCAGAGAAAGCTATAACACTCGCCGAAGAATCAGGGGTATCCGGCCAGGCGATTAATACCCCTTAAGAATTTAAAAATTATTAGATCACTTAATGAACCAACCCCGACCCAAGGGTACGGGGTATCTATGGGCAATAATTTAATGATCGACTCAAGAGTCGGGGCGCCCGCAATGCACTTAACTTAAGCAAAAAAGGATCTTAAATTAGATTGTATATGATGTGGATTTT
>CALGOB010000096.1 GCA_937958005.1 uncultured Cyclobacteriaceae bacterium | reverse complement strand
CTGCATCAGCTGCCATAATTGAAGCAACTAAAGTCCCATTTGCCAATCCTTGATTTACCTCGACTATCCTATTTACCAATGAAGGCATGTTGTCATTCAAATTGGCTATCGTAATTAAAAGTGTCTCGCTTAATGATGTGTTATCAGATCCATCAGTTGCTGCTAATACAATATTAAAAGAAGAAGCGATTTCAAAATCAATTCCTGATGTTGTACTTATTGGAGAGATGATAATTTCGTTTAGATTATCAGAAAGTTCTGCTTTCAACAATCCTTCTGAATTACCTTCTTCCAAGGATACGAATGTTATCAGATCTCCTTCACGATCGCTATAAGGAACGTTAATAGTCCAAAAACTATTTTCATCAAAAACTATTTCCTCAGAAGGTAATATAAACTGGAAATTTTGATTTAACACAAGTGTGATCATCTCAGAATTAGCTCCAGTTTCGTCTTGTACTTCCACCATTATTTCTACAAATTCATTTGTGGCGAAGTTGAGGTTAGTTCGTTGATTTACCATTAGAACACCTGTATTTTCATCTATCGAGAAAGTATTATCATCATTACCACTGATAATACCGTATGTAATAGGATCATCATCAGGATCTCTGGCTATTACTGTTCCAATGACAGACCCACTCTCAGCATTTTCAAAAATGGTGAACATTTGAGCAGAAAGAGTGGGTGGGCCAGTAGTTACTTCTTCTTCAAGTAGAATAGTGACCGTACCTGTTCTGGAATTTAATCCATCGCTTGCGCTTATGGTGAGCGTAAATTCTGGATTTACATTAAAATCTAGAGGTGAAAGGTCAATAACTGATATTTCACCAGAATTTTCATCTATGGTAAATGCCCCTTCTGAATTACCCGAAGTGATTGAATAGGTAACATCATCACCATCAGCATCAGTAGCTAACACCGTTCCAACAAGAGTTCCTACAGGACTGCCCTCCAGAATAGTAAAAGTGCTGTTACTAAAAACTGGTGAATTGTCATTGGTATTTAAAAGATTAACAATGATATTGGCTTCGGCAGTAAGCCCTTGATCATCAGTTGCTCTTATTAATAAATTATATACTGGTGTAGTTTCAAAGTCAATATCTGCATTATCACTGACTAAAAGTGCTGCCCGAACATCATCAACGAAAAAAGCGTTTCCTATATTGCCTGATACGATACTTAGACTTACTGGATCAGATTGGTTATCGGTAATGTCTATATTTCCAACCCTTGAATCTGGCTGGGGATTCTCGTTGATAGAAAATGTAGCATCATTGATTTCGGGCGGTGTATTAACCCCTTCTGCCGGTACTATTACTGACATTGTCAAAGGATTTGACGTGAGATAATTTGCAGAGTTACGCTGATCAACATTTGAGGGGCTAAATGAATTGATCGCCCTATTAAATGCATAAATTTTAAAGAATACTTCCTGCTCGGATTGTGTGGAGTTAATTTGAAATGATTCTTCTCTAAAGGTGCTGTTGAGCTTACCAAACTGACCACCTCCTATGTTGATGAAACTAGATGACGAAATGACCCGACTTTCTCCATCTGTGGGAACAAAATTCACTACATTATTCACTCTGTAAAGGATAAGATATTTTGTTTCATAGGGTGAAGATGCTTCTGTAGTGATTTCATTAAAATCAAAGGTAATAGTTCTTGTGCCGTTATCTACATCACTTACTGAAGCCGTGAAATTAGTAGGTTGCGCGTCTGGTTCTATTGGTACTATTCCAGGGCTTACAAAGCTGACTTCTGCAGGTTCTATGGTTCTGTACATGGTATTACTACCAGTACCGTTAAATGGATAAATAGTGAAAAAATAATGCCTTCCAGGTGGAAAAAAGTCACTTGCAATTATATTTCCTGTTACTATTCCAGGAGGAATGGCAAATACCTCTCCGCTCCCAAATGCATCACCGCCATTGTAAACCTGACCATTTTGAGGAAGGCTAGTTTCAGCAGACCCTTCTTTAACAATGATGAGGTAACTGTCTGGTTCGCTAGAAGCATTCCAGTCTAAAAAAATTCTACCATCCGAAGTAGTCGACACAACCAAATTCGTAAGAACAGTATTAGGTGTAGAAGCACTGGATTTCAGGGAAAACAGCAGGCAGAAAAAGGATAGTAGCAGGAAAAATAGTTTTCGATTCTTAGGAAAATTCATATTCATTTTAATTATCTGAATAACTAAGATAAATAAAAAAAAAATAAATCTTCATAGCAGGGCAGCTGCGTGTTAAATGGCCATTATTTGTTTTCTAAATGAATCTGAAATTGCAGCTTTTACTCTTTTATGTTTTTTGGATAGTACTTTAGACTTGTGTTTTGCTTGACAATTATTGATTAATGTCATAGCCATTTTAGCAATGATGCTGAAATTAGCAGCACTATTACCTATTCTTTTTCGACTTTGATCTTCTCTAAAAGTGACATTTAATAACCAATGTAAATTGTTTTCTATTGCCCAATGAGAACGGACATATTTATTGAAATACTTATATATTTCCTAATGCATCATGGGGGTTTCAGAAGAGAAGTTACTTATTATGTAAAAAAACAAATGGTTTATTTAAAAGCGAATACCCTTCACGATTACCGTTCATAAAACAGAATAGTAGGAACAAAATAAATCACTCACTTCTCTCTAATTTTTAATGTATTATAGCAGAAGAACATTATAATTAAGAATCATTCTATGGGAATTTCCAAAAACTACAAAGGATACGAATCTTTCCAATATCTTGAAAAAGATGTTGATTACAGGTATTTTGAATTAGCAGAAGAAATTGACAGGGTTACCTCAACCAAGGTTATACTGAGCGAAAAACAAGAATCCTTAGCCAATAAAATCCTTAAAGACCATATTTTAATAAGCGCACATGAACATTTGGGTACATTCCCTAAAGATATCATGCAGACCCCTGCATATGTGAAAGAAGGAAGAATGGCCACTGCTTTTAAGGGGTTAGCTAAAAGCAATTGGGATTGTGTTTTTGATAACTTAATGGACGGTGTGTGTCAAATTCACTCTAAAGGTGGATGGAAATGGAGTGAAGTAATCCATGACTTAGGCATGAGGCTTTGTGATATTGCCCATCAAGATTTTGTTATTCATTGCAAAACTGTAGATGATATCTATACGGCTCATAAAGAAGGGAAAGTAGCTTGGGTTGCAGTGATGGAAGGTGCCATGATGATCGAAAATGAATTGGATCGTATTGATTTACTTTATGGATTTGGACTGAGATCTATAGGTATAACATACAGTGAATCAAATGCATTAGGATCAGGACTTAAAGAAGAAAGAGACGGTGGACTCACGGTTTTTGGCAAAAGAGCAGTGGAACGTATGAATAAAGTGGGGCTTTTGATAGATTGTTCACATACGGGTGATCAAACTGCTTTAGATACAATCAAACACAGTACAAAACCTATCATTTTAAGTCATATAGGAGCTAAGAAATTATGGAATACGAACAGATTAGCCCCAGATGATGTACTCAAAGCATGTGCAGATAAAGGAGGAGTAATCGGCATAGAGGCAGCACCACATACTACCTTGACTCCTACCAATAGGAAACATAATCTAGATGCTGTAATGGAACATTTTGAATATGTAAAAGACTTAGTAGGCATAGATCATGTAACCTTAGGGCCAGATACATTGTATGGTGACCATGTTGGATTACATACGGCTTATACGAAGGCATTGTCTTTAAAAGCTTCTAAAGGTCATGGAAAACCAGGAATGGAATATGAGCCTGTTCCATTTGTAGATGGTTTAGAAAACCCTACAGAAGGTTCTTACAATTTAGTTAGATGGCTAGTCAAACATAATTATTCTGAAGAAGAAATTGCCAAAGTAATGGGTCAAAACACTCTTCGTTTACTTAAAGAGGTTTGGGTTTAACATGCGCTGGTTATTAATTATTTTAGGCTTAATCATTTCAAATGGGCTTTTTGCGCAAAGTAAAATTGATCAGGTAGCTATAGAAGCTAAAACTATAGATGGAATTTTTTATGTAACTGAAAAATTGCATGTAAGTTTAATGGATACAGTTACAGTACTGAACCTAAAATCAATTAATTTTAGTGGATCTGAAATATCGAAGGTTATTGTTCAAGTAAATGATGACCAAAGGTTAGCAACTGACCTAAGTTATGAGCTGGTTAACAATGAAGGCTTGTATCATATCAAAATTGGAATACCAGATGCTAAATTAAGAGTTATTCAAGTAAGTTATTTAGTAACTACTAAGCAAAAAGAGGTATATCTTCCTCTTTTCTTTACAGATTTAGCTGCAGCTGCTTCAGAGAATGACTTTTTTAATATGTTGATCTCTTACCCAGAAAATGAATCTTTTTATTTGCATTTTCCTGCGGGTAATTTAGTACGTTCAAATGAGATAAGTGGTTATGAAACCATTCAGTTTAATTTACCTGCATTGGCTTCTGTAGTTCGTTTAGAACGATTGGCTAGCCATACTAGTTCACCTTTTTATATCAAAGCAATAGATTGGGCAACTGCCCTACTTTTTATTGCCATTGGTATTATTATATGGTTTTACAGAAAAAAACTGATTTATGGATAAATTCATTTTTTGGGGGTTATTTCTTGTACTTGGATTAATTGTTTTGGGATATATGCTTTGGATGTATTGGATTGAAAGGAAATGAACATGCAACTTGTCATATTTATTGGATATTTTCTACTAGTATTTATCATAGGCTGGTTGAGTATGAGATTGACTAAGTCTGAGAAAGATTACTGGATTGCAGGAAGTAAATTAGGTTGGGGCGTTGGTGGGGCTACCATGGCAGCTACACATACAAGTGCAGGTACATTTATTGGTACCATTGGGGTCATTTATGCTGTTGGTTGGTCATTTGGTTGGGTCTTGTTAGTGATACCCCTCGCCTATTGGTTCATGGTAGCGGTATTGGCACCACGGTTTACTAAAATTACAGAACTCACTTTACCTGCTTTTCTACAGAGAAGGTATGAAAGTAAATTAGCTAGAGGAATAGGCGCAGTCATTATTTTGATTGCAACAGTAGTTTATATTCAAGCACAGATAGTAGCTGGAGGTCTGGTTGCTAATATTGTGTTTGGAATAAGCCCTACTACAGGCATGGTGGTTTTCACACTAATTCTATTGGCTTATACCATGGTGGGCGGTATGTTAGCAGTTGCTTATACAGATTTCTTACAAATGATCATCATGATCATTGGGACACTTATTTCAGTCCCATTGACCTTAAGTCATTTCAATGGACTTTCTGATTTATTAATGAAAGTAGAACTCATCAAACCACTTACATTTGATTGGTCTGGTTTTCCAACAGTGCTCTTAATTACGTTGAGTTTAGCATTCTTCTTAGGATCTGTAGCTACTCCTGAAAAAGTAGTGAGGCTCTATGCGATGAAGGATATGAAGGCAATTAGGAAAGCCATGTTATTGACCATTGTGGTAGTTACCGGGATTAATTTACTTGTATTCATTCTAGGCTTGGCCGCAATGGTTTTGTTCCCCAATCTAGCTACGGGTGATCTCGCCATGCCAATTATCGCTAAAGCAGTCTTGCCTAGTTTTATAGGAACTATCATGTTGGCAGCAGTTACCTCTGCCATGATGTCCACTGTCGATTCCCTTTTATTGGTAGCTGGATCAGCTCTTTCTGAAGATATTTACCAAAACTTAGTAAATAAAAATGCCTCGCAATCACGTAGGTTGTTTGTGGCAAGAGTTGGGATTTTTATGGTTGGTACACTTCCTTTGATATCCGTTTTAATCGGTTTTGCTGAAGGAGAACTCATTCAATTCATAGTGGTTCTTTTTACGGCCATTATGGGAGCTGGTTTTTTTACACCTGTTGTAGGAGGAGTCCTATGGAAAAGGGCAACCAAGCAAGGTGCTATCACCTCTATGATTGGAGGAGTCTTGATAACAGGTCTTTGGAAAGCTTTTGGTGATCCTTTGATTTATCCTGTCGTTCCAGGATTTGCAGTAAGTGTACTTAGTTATATCGTCGTCAGTTATTTTACTAAACCTCCCAACGAATCTGCCTGGAAACCTTATTTTGAAAAAGAAAACAAACCTTTATCATGATGAATTCTAAGAAAATAGAATCGATCTTTCTTATGATCATTCTTGTATTTTGTAGTATTGCCTTATCGGCACAAGATAAATTGCCCTTAACTTGGCAAAACATATTCACAAAAAATGATGGGGCTCGGCAAGCTGCTATTTCCCCTGATGGAAAATTTGTGGCCGTAGTAGCCAGCTACCAAGGCCAAAGAGGAATATTTTTAGTAGAAATAAATGATCCTGCTAATTTTAAATTTTGGGCTTCTGGGGGGTCTCCTTCTTGGTTTAGTGATAGTAAAAAAATCGTTTATACCAGTGATGGAGATGTTTGGACAATTACTATAAGTAGCAAAAAACCTGATAGGATTACTAATGACCCCGAAGGTGAAAGAACACCTAAACCCTCCCCTAACGGAAAATACATTGCATTCTATAGTGGAAGATCGGGTTACCAAGATATTTGGATGGTTTCATCTACTGGAAATGACAAACCCGAGCAAGTCACAAAAAAGGGAATGGCAGCGGATGATTTCAGGTTTTACCCTTCCTGGTCACCAGACAGTAAATCCATTGCTTACTATTCTTTTAAAAATGATTATTGGGAAGATGATATTTGGGTGGTAGATGTCGCCACTAAAAAAGAAAAGAAAGTATCAAGTAACCTGATGGCTATGTCAGCGCCTATCTGGTCTCCTGATGGTTCGCAAATAGCTTTGTTTGGTAACGCAAAGGCCGAATATTGGTACGAAGACTTATCCTACATCTATTTGATAGATCCTAAAAAAGGAACAGACAAAAAACTTGAAATGCAAGTTCATGCAACTGATTTGTTGTTTAACCATACAGTGAGTTGGTCCGGTGACGGCAGTGAACTGTTTTTCCCATACCAAGAAAGGTCGGAAGTCGAATTATGGCGTGTTTCCTCCAAAGGTGGTGTGGCCACCCGAGTAACCAATATGGGAGGTACTTTTTTTAATTATCACGCAACTAAAAATGCCGATGCTTTTATCTTTGTCCGTTCTAACTCTACCAGAGGAAATGAAGTCGATTATATTAAATCAACTGGTGGAACACTCCGTCAACTAACCGATTTTTCAACTAAATGGAATGATTTAAAAGAACCTGTTGAGATAAGCTACAGAAGTTGGGACGGTCTCTATATGCAAGCATTCATGTATACTCCAGAGGGCTTTGATGAAAGTAAGAAATATCCAACATTAGTCCATGTACATGGTGGTGGAACCAATACTTATTATAAACGGCTGAGCTTAAATGAACAATATCTTGCTAACAAAGGCTATGTAGTGCTTGCCGTTAATTATAGAGGTGGTTCTGGTTTTGGTAGACCTTTTCAAAATTTAAGTATTAATGATTGGGGAAATGGGCAAGCATTAGATGCGGCACATGCTGCCGACTTTATTAGGGCACAAAAGTGGTCTGATGGGAAAGTTGGAATTTATGGTTACAGTTATGGGGGAATTACTTCTATGGCAGCGATCACAAGGGCGCCAGGAAAGTTTGATGCTGCAGTTCCTATGGCTGGTATTTATGATTTTGGTGATGCATATACAAATGCCGATAGGATTGGAAAGATCTTTACAAAAACGGGCCATAGTGGTTCTCCAGAAGAGAAACCTGAGATTTATGCAATTAGTAATGCTTTGTCTAGAGTAGACCAAGTAGATACCCCTCTATTGATTATGCATGGAGAGGCAGATGTAAGAGCTCCTTTTAGACAGTATGAGCTAGCCGTTAAAATATTAAAGGAAAAGAAAAAGGTCTTTGAAAGTAAGTCTTATCCAAATGAGCCGCATGGTTTTAGAAACCCACAAAACAGAGTGGATATGTATACAAGACTTGAAAAGTGGTTTGAGAAATACTTAAAGTAGACAGTACACGTACAAACGTTAATTTTAACTCCTAAGGGATATTAATTCTACTGGTAGGGCATCCCGACCTTTCAGTGAGCGCTGCAGTTTTCTCAGCAGTGATACTGGGTTGGGGTTGGTTCATTTAAAAAATTGATGCATTTTACTTTTGTTTAAAACATAACTATCACATTTATAGATGTTAAAGAATTTTTATTTGAAGAGAAAATTTAACTTAGATTCTATTCTGCATTAGAAATCGCTAGGAGATTAATAAAACTCAAAATTACTGACATTCATGTTAGAGAAGCATGGTTGTGGTGGTTTAATTAGCTTGTGTTAAGTAGTTGTAATGAAAGAACTTAAAATGTTATCAATGGCTTTATGTGAAATTTCAGGAGGAAACAGCACTTTTTGACTAATAATTGAAATATCAATCCTTTTTCAAACAATCAGCATACCAATTACATACCTTGTAAATATAGATTCTTCCTTGTGATAAGCGATATTTGTCATATAACAATTTGAGCATGTTTATTAAATCTACAGTTGACAACCCATCCATTTTCGTTGATTTTGATCTTGGGTTAATAAATATTGATGGTATTTCTACTCCCCAAGATGCATTCATTTTTTACCAACCCTTATTGGTTACTTTGGATTATATCAATGAATGTAGCAATGATATATCAATTAAAATAAATTTAGATTATGCAGATACAGAATCTATTGTTTATCTAAAAAAGATGTTGGTCAAGTTAAGTGCTTTACAAAACCAAGGCATGGTCATTAAGATCAATTGGTATTGGGCTAACCATGAAATGAAGGACTTAGGGGAAATGCTTAAATTAGTTAGTCATGTTCCTTTATATGTTAATTATGTTGATCTCCTGAATAATGCAGGGTAAGAGAAACTAAAACTTCAAAGTGTTTTGTATAATTACTTTTATACGAATTTGGAGCGCATTAGATTTTGCAAGTGTTTTTTTTGTTGAAGAAGGTGATGTTTATTTAGTTTTCTACAAGATTTAAAATAGGTTCATTGATCTCTAAAGTCCAACCAAATGCGTCCTTTCCCTTGTTAATTTATCAGTCGAAAGTTTTTCTTTAACCTTGTAATCTGGGTTTATTTTAATGAGTACTTTGACCAAGATATCTGTGATCAGTAAACTCCCTTTTGTATTTAAACCCGAATGAAATCATAAATAAAAGTACTGTCAATTGGAATTCTATTTGCCTAATCGATCAGATGTAACTTTTCATTTATACTAATTTCTCTGATTTTATCATTAAACCTATTATAATTAATACATAATTGATCCAAGTCTGAACTATACAGACTTCTACTAAAATCATCTTCAGGGTTCACCTTGTTAAATTGAGTCATAAAACAACTTTTATTTCATAAATTTTAGCTAATGATACAAATGACCGGATTGATTTTTCATATTCAATTACTGGTACCTGAGTAAATTTACATCAATTTTTTGTGTGAAAACTTCTTAGTTTAATTCTACTAGCAGGAGGGCTGCTTGACTTGGTGTCCCCCAAAAGCCCTAGCAGAGCCGCAATGGCATACCAGATTGTTTTGGTCGCATGGGAGATTCCATTGATTTCTTTGGTCGGCGACGTGGCACGGTGTTTTTTCAGAATAAGGATACACTTTATCCTTCCTTTTTAAACCTATAAATGAACCAATTTCGTACTCTTTTGGGTCGAAATTGGTTCATTTTAGTCCGCATTATGTATTAGAAAATCGTTATTAGATTATAAAGTTCAAAATTAAAGATACTTAAATTAGAGAAACATAGCATGACTATGGTGCTTTAACAAACTTTTATTAAAGTAGTTCTAACGAAGAGTCTTCTAATCGGAATATATCTTCTAATGCAAAATGCGGATTTAAAAGGACACTACTAAAGATTATCACGGTTGATTTTGTATACCTAACCTATCTGTTCAACTTCTCTAGTTTAAGTGATCTGTGGGGACACAGATCAAGGTGATATTTGTAAATAAAAAGCGATAATAAATTACTGGCATCCAAGTAAAACTGAAATTGAAGAAAAACTGCTCTTGATATCGTTTAATCAAAGATTATTTCTGAAGTTCAAAAACACCCCCTATAAATCAATCGAAGGGCTGACAACTCTAGCTTTCGTCCGTTTTATCCTTGCCGCGGGGGCGGACCCCTGAAAAAAGGACCGGGC
>CALGOB010000095.1 GCA_937958005.1 uncultured Cyclobacteriaceae bacterium | reverse complement strand
ACTGCTCTTGATATCGTTTAATCAAAGATTATTTCTGAAGTTCAAAAACACCCCCTATAAATCAATCGAAGGGCTGACAACTCTAGCTTTCGTCCGTTTTTTCCCGCCAAGCGGCCTTGTTGATGAAAAAAGGACCGCGCGACGGCCGCCAAAAAAATCAACAGGGTCGCCTGGCGAATAATTTAAAGCTCCCACCCTAAATCCGGCAGTGGCCGACCGTCTCGCACACCCCGCTAAATGATCACCGCGACGGCGTACCGTGCCAACCCTCCAAAATGTATAAAAATGAAAACCTTTTTCTCGGATACTAGTATATTTTAACCCGAATGATGCATTAGGCTTTTAAGAAAAAATCATAAATGACTGTTAGTTATGGTTTGCATCAAATTTCTATTGCATCATTCGGGTTTAATTTCTAGTAGGAATGAAAGCCTAGGTTATAATTACCTTTATTATCAAATTTTCTTAAGAGAATCAATGCGTCTAATAAACTTTCCGGAGAATTTTGTTTGTGAATGTTTTCGAACAGCCATTTCATACAATAGGTTAAAGATTCATTGGGGTAAAAATTATCTCTTGAAAAATGAACAAACTTCATCAATACAAATCCGTCAAGCCAGCTATAAAAATGTCTCTGAAATACGCTTAAAGAAGGTGATTTTTTTTTGATTTCTGCTAAAGTTTTATGAAATCCCATAGATTCAAGGAACTGCCAGACTGGAATAGGGATTTTGTTTTTATGTACCTCTAACCGGTCTATGAATAATTCTGGAATAAGGTCTAAAAAAGCTTTTAGAATTACAAAAGACTGTGGGTGATAAGATTTTTTGATTTTTTGATTTCCTTCTTTCCATTCCAACATGGCCCTTCCTGTTCCAAAAGGGACTCTTTCTGAAATTCTGGATGAAGGATATACACAGATATCATTAATTTCACTAAAATGCCCTAAAAGCATCATTTTCTGTAAAAAATAGAAATCTTCACCAGCTTTTCGTTTGTTCATTCCACCTTGTTTCTGATATGCTTTAGATCTTACAGCCATAGAAGATCCTACAGTTTGATAAGCATACGGAAGACTGCAGAATCGTTGCATTTCAACAAAGTACCTTAAGTGTATTTCATAATTTATGATCGCTTGGTCTTCTTTTAAATCTATGATTGGATGTTCATAATAGATACTAGCTGCAGGGCTCTTTTCATTTCTTTCGAAATGAATTGCCAAACCCTCAACATAGTTCTTACTTACTTGACAATCAGCATCTAAATTAACTATGATTCCATCAGAATCAAATTGCTCATATATTCTAACTGCTTCATCCATTCCTAATTTCCTAGCAGCGCCTACACCAGCTTTTTTACTAGGAAATTCCACAATAATCGGCAATATTTGGATTAATTTATTAGTCTGTTTTAGCCCCCAATCGGTAACTTTTTTGAAAGTTAGGTCGCTCTTACTTTTAACCTCATTGGAATCATCGTCTGCATAATTAATAATGGGAAGAATGACTATGTTGCCCTCGGTACAGCTTTCTTTTACAGATTCCAGGGTTTTTATTAGATGATTTTCATCATACGAAGGAATAACTATCACCAGCTTTGGTTTATGCATAACCAAAGCAGCAATCCCTTGTGCTGGACTCCCATTTCGAGTTAAATAGAGTGTACTCATAATCAGGGGGCTAATCTGCTAACTTTCCAAATATTTTCTTCCTTTCTAAATAATAGCCTATCATGTAAACGACTTTTTCTTCCTTGCCAAAACTCTATCATGTCAGGGGTGACATTGTATCCACCCCAGAAGCTTGGACGCGGAATTTTTGAATCTTCATATTTTTTGGAAATTGACTTTTCTTGCTCTTCTATCACTTTTCTAGATTTAATCAATTCACTTTGAGGAGATGCCCAGGCACCTATTTGACTACCTATTGGCCGACTACTAAAATAAGCATTTGAATCTTCGGATGAAATTTTTGAGACAATTCCTTCTATTCTAACTTGGCGTTCAAGTTCTGGCCAGAAGAAAGTTAAAGATACATTAGGATTAGAATCCATTTGTTTCCCCTTATTTGATGAATAATTAGTGAAAAATCTAAATTGACCATCTATTAAGCCTTTTAAAAGCACAATTCTTACACAGGGTCTCGAATTTTCAGTAACGGTACCTAAGGCCATTGCATTGGGTTCATTGACCTTGCTCTCAACTGCTTCTGACATCCAGGTTTTAAACTGCTCTATCGGGTCAGGAGAAATATCTGATTCATCTAAAGTACGTAGAGAATATTCCTCTCGTATAGAAGATAGATCCGTATGATTGTCTTTATTTGTCATATTCATCAATAAATTATAAACAACACTTTTTAATTATATACTTAATGTGCAGATTCGTGTTTAAAGTAAACAAGAAATAAAATCTGATAAAAGAGATCTTGATACTAATGGTATAATATCTTTGGCATGTTTATAAAAGTATCGTAAGAATAAGAAATACTTTTAATTAAGCATAAAGTAAAAGAATAACTGAAATGCAATTAAGAATAGAATTAGCTTGTGAGAGTAAAAAAGAATGGGTAGATGCAGTCATGAATGATTTCAACACTTTCTTAAAAGATCATGCTGATTGTGAACGCAAAGCATCCGCCATGGCTATGAGCTTTGTGGCAAAATACCCAGATAGAATAGAAATTCTTCCTGAATTAATAGATACAGCAGTCGAAGAATTGGAACATTTTAGGTCGGTATATCAGTTATTAGAGGAGAGAGGTGTTCAGCTGACACATGAATTGACCCAGGATGTATATGTGAAGAAATTGATTAATACTTGTAGGTCAGGAAGAGAAGAACGTTTTATGGATCGATTGTTAATGGCTTCTGTTGTTGAGACTAGGGGTGCAGAACGCTTTAAGTTAATTTATGAAGCTTTACCAGAAGGGGAGGTGAAGAAATTTTATCGTCAGCTCTGGGCTTCAGAAGCACGTCATGGTGAAATTTTTATCAAGATGGCTTTAAACTATTTTGAAGAAACAGTAGTCTTTAAAAGGTTAGAGGAGATGAAATTAGCTGAGGCTGAGATTCTCAACGGATTACCAATTAAAGCAGCATTACATTAAACCATAAACAGATGGATTTTTTTGATATATCAAAACAAGAAAAACCTGAAAGAGGTGACCTATTGATTTCGAATCCGATAATGGAAGATCCTAATTTTGAACGGTCTGTTATTTATCTTGCGGAGCATAGTGAGGAAGGTAGTTTAGGTTTTGTAATTAATCTACGCAGTGAGTCACAGTTAAATGAAATCATAGAAGGTTTAGATATTGAAAATATTCCAGTTTATGTAGGAGGGCCAGTAGAACAAAATACTTTGCACTTTATTTATAGCCTGACAAGTAATTTTCCTTTTAATGAAATACTTGAAGGCTCAATTGAGATACAAAAAAATGTATTTATGGGAGGTGATTTCGAACAATTGAAATCATTAATAGCATTGTATGGGGTGCAAGATTTAAAAATCAAGTTTTTTATTGGTTATAGTGGGTGGTCAGAAAAACAATTACAGAAAGAAATAGAAAGTAACTCTTGGGTAGTAGTTAAAAACCAAGATATCATGGAGTTATTTGAAAATAAAGACCAGTTACACTGGCGAGATATTATGAAAAAACTGGGAGGGAGATATAAGATGATGTCTAACTATCCCGTTGATCCTAGGTTAAATTAATCTATTTATTAGCTTTGTAAAATAGCAGGTATTGAAAACGGTTCATTGATTATGACAAATGAAAAAGAAATGGGGGAAAACCTCAGCGACAAGAAAGAAGATTTGACTTTAGAAGTTAAAGCTGAAAAGGAAACATTACAGCAAGAACAAATCAAAGAAGGTCAGACTGAAACAACAGAGAAATCTAATAGTGAATATTCAGTGAAATCTGAAGAAACAGCACCTAAAGATCAAACTGAAGATGTTGCAGAGAGTGATGAACCGCTAGAACAGACTGAGGGAATAGTTGATGAAAACCCTGCTGATGAGACTATGGCCGTTTCTCCTGCCATAGAGCAAAATGATAAGGTTAGTAATGAGGTTCTTGCCAAGGAAGAGGAAGAAGAAGAGGTAGACTATAGTGTGCTTAACAAAAAAGAACTATTGGAGATTGTTGCTCAATTGCCTAATGAAGATCATCATGTAAAGGCTGATAACAGATTAAAGGCAATTGCTCCGTTTTTCAATGCAATTGTATCATCTGAAAGAGAAGTTGCTCTTAATAAATTTAAAGAAGATGGAGGAGATGCAGCTGATTTTGACTACAAAGACGAAGATGCTGCTAAGTTTAATGAGTATTTCAAGATTATAAAAGAGAGAAAATCTAAATATTTTGTAAGTCTTGAAAAACAGAAAGAAGATAATTACAAGCATAAATTAGAAGTCCTTGAGAAACTGAGAGAATTAGTAGATGGTGAAGAGAATAATACGAGTATAAATGCCTTAAAATCTCTTCAAGAAGAATGGAAATCAATTGGATCTATACCTGGGCAACACGTTCAAACTCTATGGGCAAATTATCATGCGATTATCGATCGGTTTTATGATCATAGAAGTATCTATTTTGAATTAAAAGAGCTTGATAGAAAGAAAAATTTGAAGGCCAAAGTAGTGATTGTTGAAAAAGCGGAAGAACTTAATAAAATTGAAGATTTTAGAGAGGCTACTTCGATACTTAACGAATTACACGAAGAGTTTAAACATATAGGACCAGTTCCTAGAGATGACCAAGAAGCACTTTGGGAAAGGTTTAAAACCGCCAGTGATGCTGTATATGCCAATAGAAAAGAATTTGTAGAGAAGCAAAAACTTGTTTTTGAAGAAAATCTTGTCAAAAAACAAGTAGTAGTAGAAAAGGTAAAGGCTTTTGTTGGTTTTGATTCAGATAGAATAAACGATTGGAATGCTAAAACCAAAGAAATTCTTGTAGTTCAAAAGGAATGGGAAGCAATAGGCGGTATACCAAGAGATAAAGCAAAAGCGATCAATAAAGACTTTTGGGGAATCTTTAAGGGATTTTTTAATGACAAGAATGCTTTCTTTAAGAAATTAGAAGCTTTTAGAGGAGAAAATCTTGAGAAGAAAAATAAACTGGTAGACCAAGCCAATGAAATTAAGGAATCGGAGGACTGGCAGAAGGCAGCAGAATCTTTAAAAAGATTACAAAGAGAGTGGAAAGAAATAGGGCCAGTTCCAGAGAAGCATAGAAATGAAGTTTATGAACGATTCAGGGCTGCTTGTGATCACTTTTTCAATAAAAAGAGAGAACATGATCAAGAAGCAGATAAAGAATTTTATGCGAACTTGGAAAAGAAGAAAGAAATCTGTGCAAAAATTAATGAGTTAGCAAAGTCAGAAACCTTTGACGCTGATAAAGTTTATGAATTGGTTGATCAGTATGCCGAGTTAGGTTTCGTACCTAGAAAGGATATAAAGTATATCAAATCAGAATTTGATAAAGCAATTCAATCTGTTTTGAAAAATGCGAAAGGATTAAGTGATGAAGAATTGGATGATTTAAGAATTAACTTACAGCTTACGCAAATTAAAGGCGGCCCGGATGCTAATCGTAAACTGAACAGAAAGGAACATACGATTAAACGTAAGATTTCTGGTTTGGAAGAAGACGTTAATTTATGGCAAACTAATATTTTGTTTTTTGCAAATTCTAAAAACGCTGATAAATTGAAATCAGAATTTGAAGAAAAAATTGAAAAAGCAAAATCAGATATTACTCATTTGAAAAAAGAATTAAAAATCTTAAATCAAAATTGATTTTTTGACAATTAATTTTGATGTTAAAATTTCTTTGCTATTTTTGCAATCCAAAGTTCAGAAAGGATGTAATTCTTCCTGAATTTGCCTCCTTAGCTCAGCTGGTAGAGCAACTGACTTGTAAT
>CALGOB010000094.1 GCA_937958005.1 uncultured Cyclobacteriaceae bacterium | reverse complement strand
AATCAACTCCAACTTACTTTCCTTTTGACTATCAAAAAAGTCGATAGCATTTTTCAAGTAACTTTGAAACACCGTTTCATCAACCACATAGTAAGTAGCCTCAAACACTGAAAATATTACACTAGATACAAAAATAATTATTAAACCGATTGAAATTCCTTGCCAAAAATGTAGAATTCCTCCGTTTTTATAGTCTTTAAACTCTTTAATGGCAAATAACACAAAACCAAAAAATATAATTTGATCTATAAAAAAAGCATTCAAATTAACCATTGGCAACATACCAGATGCTGCTTCTATCAAATAAGCAACTATTCTAATAACCCCACAAACCACCCCATATTTAATCGCTGTCTGTCTTAAAGGACTCATAAATCAACTGTTAAATAAGTGATTAGTTCCATTAATTGTTCCTAATACTTTCCCTTTCAGTTTTGTCCCAATAAAAGGAGAGTTTGCTGCATTAGATTCATTGTTACTCAAACTGTACTCCCAGCTATTCTCCTTTTCATAAATGGTTAAATTTGCTAAAATACCTTCTCCGATAGCCCCATTTTCCAAGCCTAATATTTTTCTTGGATTAGCCGTACAGCATTTAAGCAATGTCTCCATAGGGATTTGTTTGGATAACTCTATCAGCTTTGGTAAAAATGATTGTATGCCAATCATTCCAAAGGCTGCTAAATCAAATTCCATTTTTTTATTCTCTTCGTCTTGCGGAAGGTGATGAGAAGTGATCACATCAATTACGCCAGATTTCACTCCTTCTACTAATGCTTTTCTATCTTCTTCAGTTCTTAATGGTGGGTTTACTTTGCAATTCGTATCATAATCTTCAATGGCGTTTTCATCCAAGAGTAATTGGTGAATTGCTACATCGCAAGTTACTATCAAACCTTTCTCTTTTGCCTCCCTAATCATCTCAACAGACTCAGCTGTGGAGATACCTGAAAAATGCAGCTTACCTCCCGTGTAGGCCAGTAATTTCAAATCACGTTGTATAAATAATGACTCAGCAATATCAGGCATTCCTTTTAAACCTAGCATGGTACTTACTTTGCCCTCATGCATAGATCCAAATAAATTAAGTCTTGCATCTTCTGGTTTTTGAATTAGGACTCCGTCAAATTTCTGTAGGTAAAGTAACGTCTTCAACAGAATATCTGCATTCCCTATTGGGTTGGTACCATCTGTAAAAGCAAGTGCTCCAGCATGGTGCATATCTATCATTTCTGTTAATTCCTCTCCTTTACAATCTATCGTGATAGCGCCCAATGGGTATAAATCTACCAAATGGCCATTTCCTTTGTTAACCACATAAGAAATATCAGTTTTTCTCTGTATGACAGGACTGGTATTCGGTAAAAGGCCAGCTCCAGTAAAGCCATTTTTAGCCAACAGATTTAGGCCATTGTCAATGCCTTCTTTGTATTCATGGCCGGGATCATGAAAATGAACAGAAAAATCAAAGAAGCCTTGAGCAAGAAAATTATTGCCCTCAGGTAATTCTATCTTTTTAACTTCCGTTTCATCAATCTTTTTAGAAATTTTTTCAATTTTACCTTGATTGATCAAAACGTCTACCTTTTGGTTGTGAAAATCAGAAGATGGATCTATGACCGTAACCGAATTAAGAATATAACGCATCTATAAAAATCTCAATATTAGCACTTCCACAAAGAAAAATACTAAAGCTAACAATAAAGCGTATTTCCAAAAATATTTATTTCCCAGAGTTTCAACACCTTTGCTTGCTGAAGCCTCTAAGGCATTACTATTTAATACTGCAATATGATCTGAGGAATTAGCAATTTCATCTAGCTCATCCATGTCATATTGATTAATAATTGATTCATGTTTTGATTCGTTTATAGGTAAATTTCCTTTACATTCACCTAAATCATCACAAACTTGCCAAAAACCAGGTGTTAGTTCCAGTTCGCTGATATCAAAAATAACCTTACCACTTAACTTTCTTTGTGGCGGA
Source organism: uncultured Cyclobacteriaceae bacterium (assembly GCA_937958005.1). GTDB lineage: Bacteria > Bacteroidota > Bacteroidia > Cytophagales > Cyclobacteriaceae > JANSWY01. The sequence goes on along the minus strand of CALGOB010000094.1, from coordinate 9,736 downwards.
ATTACTTCCGTTGTTTCATTTTTTAATTTAAAAACCTGATCATTATTCTTTACCGTCCCATCATAAGTTATCAAGCTGGCATCTTTTCTATGGTATAAATTGACTGATTGTGAACTCAAGCTTGTAAAAACCATTTTGTAAATTACTGGTAAGAAAAGAGAGCTTTCTGCGAAACGGGTTTGCTCAATATCCAACGAGCTAGCCAAACTGTAAACTGTTCCATTCCCTCCACTAAACTTGGATAGAAAGGGCAGGCCATTCTTAAAAGATAAAATTTTCTCTCCATGCTGCCATTTGATCAATGAGGTGGCCTCTACTTGATCTATCTGTGCGGTCTTACTTTCAAAAATACCTGAGAAAAAAGGATTTTCAATGGAAGGCAGCGATAATTCTCCTCTTTGCTTACTTAGTCTATTGATTGTAATTAAACCATTCGATAAAGCTTGCAAAATAGTCACATCATTGATTTTCGTAGATGGGATATACAATACAGCTCCTCCTTGATCCACAAATTCATTCACGACTCTCTGAAGGCCTGCATCATTTCCTTCTAGTTGATTTAAAACCAAAAAGTCCATTTCCTTTATTTGTGAATAGTTGAGGTTGTTAATTGATTGACTAGAAAAATCAAATAACTCTGAATCAAATACCCTTTTCACATATTTCAACTCAGGTTTGCCTTCAATCTCAAGTACCTTAATTTGCTTGGTTCGTTTTAACGTAAAATAAAATTTGTTATCAAAAGTAACAGGAAAGTCTTCTATGTTCACCACACAGTTACTTACCTCATCTCTTAATCCACTGATGTCAATAATTAATTCTTTAGTACCGAAAGGCTCTAAGTCCACGGAATTGGCAGAAATTTGGATATCATTTACTGTAAAAACTACGGGTAGATCATTTACTGTTTCACTACCTGTATTCTTCAAGCTAATGTTTAATTGGTTTTCAACTGCATCATTTAAAACTGGATTATCTAAGTAAACCGTGTCAATGAAAACATTTCGATCCAATTCGTAATTAGAGTGAAAAAGATAGTAGTTGTTACTTGTATCTTGTTTGATCTCTTCGAAATCAAACTGATTCTTTTGAAAATCTGAGAACAGGTAATAATTTGAAGAATTTTCTGCTTGGCCAATATTACTTAGTCCACTCAATTTACGGGAATCTGTCCCATAACTTAATTCAGAAATTTCGTCTTTTATTTGATCGATACTTCTGCTTGTTCTTGAATATTGGTTATTTGTAGCAAAGTAAAATTTATCGGCCTGGTCAAACTGTGCTAAATAATTGATCAGTAGTTCAGACGAATTATCAAAAGCTGTGAGACCATCTTTAGAGATGTTAGAATTACTGTAAGAATTGTCTAAAAAAATTACTTGTTGATTCCCTGAGTTTTCATTTAAATCCCCTGGTAAAAAAGGCACTGCAAATGTGACAACCAAAAATGCCATAGCTAATAACCTACTGATGAGTGCTAACCACTGTTTAATGGTCAATTTAGCCCTAGCAGAAGATTTAATGGTATTCAAAAAATTGACATTGCTAAAAAAGATTTTTTCGTATCGCCTCAGGTTGAATAAGTGAATAAAAATGGGGATAGAAAGTAGTCCCAAAAACCATAAAACAGCAGGATACAAAAAACTCATTCGATAAATCTAATCAGTACAATTCAAAACACAATAATATACTAAAACAATTGCATCAACAATGTCAAATTATTGTAACGGGAAAGGGGATAAAAAGTATACGTTTTGGTTTTTAATATAAACTGAGAGATATTAGAATACAGGCTTTAGGCGCTAGATCAAGCCTTAGCCTTCCTTTTACCCAGACTAATCTCTTCCAAATTATTAGTTAGTAATTACTGTCATCTGATTAAATTTAAATTGAGCTAAAAACCTCGTTTAAACTTAATCAAATCGTATTTTTTTTCGACTCCCAAAATCCAGCTCCACTCTTTGGCAAGGACTAACCTCCGAGCTTGTTCATTTTCTTTTGCTCGCCCAAAAGAAAAGAACCAAAAGAAAACGGCGCCACAAACGAAATTTTTTTGTCAATTATCCTTTAATTTGACTGTCTTAATTAAATAAACAAAAAATTCACGCCGTTCGTGGACACCCCACCCACCGTTGCGCAGTCTTATTTTTGTGATGAGATCATTAATAACTATAAAAGCATTAATGTGTCAAAATTTTTATTGGACAACAATAACTTGTAATTAATAATTCGTTTATAGATAAAAGTTAAGAAGTCAAACAATAATTATACATCAACTCATCTCTTTTAAAATATACCGAATTCCTTCTTGATAACTGGTCACCTTAAATTCAGGAAATCTTTGTTTGAACTTTGAAGAATCGAAAATATTATCTACTTCATATCGCGGAAACAGTTCTTTTGATTCTTTTAGCATTGGGTTAAAGAGGGAAACTAAGTTAAGTAACCATTTTGGTTGAACTGAATACGCAAGTTCCTTTCCATATAATTCTGAAGTTAGAGACATAAATTCCTTATAATTCAATCGATTGTCATCACACGGGAGGTGCCAGGTTTGCCCATAGGCATCTGATGTATGTCCTATTAAAGCCATAGCCCGACTAGCATCAGGCGTATAAATTAAGGTTCTTTTTGTTTGATCTGTTAAAAATACGCGAGCTTTCTTTTTCTCTTTTATACGATCAAAAATTAAGGTATTAGTAATGCCTCTGGTTTTCCCTGGCCCATAAAATTCTGGTGCTCTGCAAATAGATGCTTCCAGTCCTCTATTCTTTATAGCATCTAATACAATATTTACAGCAATCTCTTTAGAGACACCCTTTTGTCCACTTGGTTTAAAAGGACTTTCTTCCGTTTGGAGGCTAGTCCCTTGATCATACATGTAAGTATTGTCAAAATAAACTAACTTCTTTTGGTAATGAATGCAGGCATCTACTACATTTTGTAAAATTGGCGGCCACTTTGCCATCATGATTTCAGATGAATAGGGCAAACCTACTGTCAAATAGACTATCTCGCTTCCTTCTACGGCTTTTTTAGTCTGCTCAAGGTTTAAAAGATCTGCCTTCAAAAGCTGATCAGTTTCATTTATTTTTGATGGGTTTCTTCCTACTATTCTAATCCCTTTTGTATAGTTTAGGAAGAGTTCTTTAGCTAAGCCCTCCCCAATGATCCCGTTTGCCCCTAATATTGTCTGCATATAAAATGAATCTAATTTCTATTCAAAAATACAAAGTATTTTAACGGATCGACCTTCTGAAGTTTGTTATTTATTTTAACTTGCATTACTTACTAGAAATTTGACACAAATCATAACTAACAGTCATCTAGTCGTTTAAATCCTATTTTCCTATTCATCATAATAGATACTATGCCTGCGCTGCAAAAAAGAATTTAAGTAACTATCTGACAACCTGAGTTCAGGGTAAGCCCCTACCCCAATATAAGTACAAAAATGCACATTGAAGTCGTTTCAGCTGCTTTTACTTGGGGCCACCTCCAAGCCAGACGGATTCTTCCTTTTTTCAGTGGTCTGCCGTTGCGATGGCAAAAAAGAAAGGAAAAAGCCTAGAAAGATTTAAACGGCTAACCTGCCTTGTATTGGCACCCCTGTCAATTTCTCTAAGAGCGATCTTAAACAGCAAGGGCTTCCCCATTTCCACTGCGGCAGAATATCTTTCGAAAATTACGCACAGACCTTTTAAATGTATTTTCTTAACCCGAATTCCGATTAACAGCTATTTATGATCTTCTCTTAAAAGTCTAATTTATAATACAAATTCAACTAACTGTTTCAAATTATGAAGGTTTTAAGAATTCTATCATCAATACTTGAAATGGATCAACCCAGCCCAAGGAAATTAATATCTCTTAAGTGTTAAAAAAGATGCTCAATTTGAGGAAATATGCATCATTTTGTAGCAAGTACTTCTACAATAGAGGTTCTCAAACTTTCACCCTTAGGTTTGCTGGTAAAACATGCAACAAAAGTCGCTAATGGAGTATTAGTCTAATCGTATTTTATTCCTTAAACCCGAATGATGCAATAGAAATTTGATGTAAACCATAACTAACAGTCATTTATGATTTTCCCTTAAAAGTCTAATGCATCATTCGGGTTAAATATCTATCATAATAATAGAGTTTATCACGGCAGAATGATTATGGTTACTTTGTCACCTTTTTACTCAAGCTTATCAACAAGTAATTATGAGTTCATAATTACCTTGATAGGCTCAGAAAAGCAGAATTTAGAAGGAGTTTGATCTATACAAAACCAACCGTGATAAGGTATAGTATTTTAAAATGAATAAATTAGTGGTAAAATAGAGTTTATCACGGTAAAATAATTATGGTTGTTTGTTACTTTTTTGCTCAAGTTTATCAACAAATAATTATTAATTCATAATTACTTTGACAGGCTCAGAAAAGTGAAATTTAGAAGGAGTTTTATTTATACAAAAACTAAGTGTGATAATGTTTAATAGTTTCATAAAAAAATCTAGTCTTATTCAATAGATATTGCAATTATTTACAAATGAACCAACCCCGACCCAAGGGTACGGGGTATCTATGGGCAATAATTTAATGATCGACTCAAGAGTCGGGGAATTAATATCCCTTAGGGATTAAAAGGAAAACTTAAATTACTTCAACTTTTAATAAAGGCCTGTTAATAGTATAGCTCCCAGTCAATATTATCCTTGTAAATAATATTATGAGCAGGCATCAGATGAAAGTAATTACCAGCTTGTAAAGCAAAAAGCTAGGTAGCATTGATATTTAAACCTTTGAGAATCTTAAATTTGCAACGCCATTTTAGTAATGAAAAACTTATAAGTTATTGCTCATGAGTAAGCCGATAAGCATCTTAATACTATGTTCGATCATTGGTATCATTTCACTTTCTTTTATACAAGGTTACCTAATTAATAACACCTATAAGCTTAAAAAAGAGACGTTTATTAAGGATACTAAAAATACAATTACCAAATTTGATGTAAATGAAATAGCCTTTGACACTATCTATGATAAAATTTATGAGCAGCTGATCTTCAATTTAGTCGATTACAAAATTGATCATTCAAAACGACCAGCCATTTTAAGTGACTTACAAACTATCAGAGAATCAGTTAATTCCAGTTATATAAAGGCTTATAAAAAAGAATTTAAAAATAGAAAGATCACCTATGATCTAAAATTTCAAAAACGCATAAAATCACTGATCCTTTTTCAATCAGGAGTCCCTGACACTCTGTATTTTGAATCTAATAGCAAGAAAATGCCATACCTACTTGGAGAATATTTTATTCCTTCAGAAAAGTATAAAGTAGATGATACTGTACTAAGAACCAATTACAGTACAAATTATTCTGATGCAAGGGGTAGGTGGAGAACCATCGGCATAGAATTTGAGTTAATCACTGAAAATTTCATGAATGCCAATGACTGGACTACCATTGTTTTGAGTAGAATGACTGGGCTTTTTATCCTCTCGGTTCTCATATTCATGTTGGTCATTGGGTTGTTGTATTATGCTATCAAAAGTTTAATCACACAAAAAAAGATTGCGGATATTAAAACTGATTTTGTTAACAACATTACTCATGAGTTTAAAACACCATTAGCAACATTGTCTCTAGCAACCAAAATACTTGAGAAAGATATTGTAAGACAGCAACCTGAAATAGTTGATGAAACAATTAAATCAATCAATCGACAAAGCAAACGGTTACAGAGGTTAATAGACCATGTACTGGATAATAGTTTAGGGGCAGATGAAATTCAAATCCATAAAAGAACTATAAATACCAAGGAATACCTTCATAGTGTATTAGACGATTTTCTACTATCTATGAAAGATCAAGAATTGGAATTAAAAAGAGATATTCCTAATGAGGCAATCATCCAAATTGACAGCTTTCATTTTACCACGGCACTTTTCAATATCCTTGAAAATGCAGTAAAATACTCTCAAAAAAAACCTAAAATCCACTTTGAATCAGTGGTTGACTTCCAGAAATTGTATATTTCAATCACTGACAACAGCATTGGCATCTCTGAAACTAACCAAAAGTATGTTTTTGATAAATTTTTTAGAGCAAATCAAAATCAGGTTTATAATGTGAAAGGGCTAGGGTTAGGTTTGTATTTCACACATGAAATAATCAAGGCACATCAAGGAGAGATAACAATAAGCAGTAAATTAGGAAAGGGAAGCACATTTAGAATTATTATACCATTACAATAAATCAATGGAAGAGCAAACAAAAAGCATTCTACTAGCCGAAGATGATGAAGATTTTGGCAATCTCCTAAAACAATACCTTGAAATTTCTGGCTTTCAAGTAACCTGGACAAAAGATGGAAAAGAAGCTCTCAACTGTTTTCAAAAACAAGCTTTCAATATTTGTGTTTTGGATGTGATGATGCCTGAAATAGACGGTTTTACACTCGCCGAAAAGTTGATTGAGTTAAACCCTGAGTTACCATTCGTCTTTTTAACAGCAAGAAAGCTAAAGGAGGACAAAATCAGAGGACTGAAACTAGGCGCAGATGACTATATCATCAAACCATTTGAAGCTGATGAACTAGTTTTAAGACTAAATAACATTTTGAAGAGAACTGCTTCTTTCTTGAACAAGAACCAAAATGATAACTATTTACAAATTGGTCAATACACTTTTAACCAAAAACGGTTATCATTAAAACACCCTAATTATGAGAAACAATTAACAGAAAAAGAAGCTGCTTTGATTTTGTTTCTTTTTGAGCATAAAAATCAACTGTTAAAACGTGATGAAATTCTTAATGCTGTATGGAAGCAGGATGATTTTTTTTCTGGAAGAAGTATGGATGTATTTATTAGTAGAATCCGTAAATATTTCAAAGAAGATCCAGGTATTATTATACAAAGTGTAAGGGGCATAGGGCTGGAGTTTAGAGTAAGTTAATAGATTCATTAACATGGTTAAAGTTAGGTTAACGATGTGTTTACTTTTTATTCTCTTGAAAAGTCAATCTACATTTGTCTCATATCGAATTAAAAAAAATCCATAAAAAGTTATGAAAACATTATTAAGCCTCTTGCTAGTATTACTTTTCACATTAGAAATCAGTGCTCAAAATAGTAATAGAGAAATTTCTTCGTATGTGCCTGATCAGGTTAAAAAAAATGAATTTGTAAGTGCTTATACTATTGACAATTGCTTGTCATTCAAAGCTAAATTCAACAAACACAATTTTGATATTATTAAACATTTTTTAATCAATGAATTAGGAGATTACATTTTCCAAGTGGATCGAAAAACCTATATATGGGTTAAAGAAAGCGAGGGTTTCCATTGTACTTTATCAAAAAAAGGGTTGATTCTCAACATAAATCACACGTTAGCCAGTCAATTGTTGTCTGAAAAAGTAGATACGATATTATCCAATTTCAAATATTATACACCGCTTTAATTCCCTAGTCGGGCATCCCTGACTCTTCAGCGGGCGTTGAAGCCTCTTAGTGGAGGCACTGAGGCGATTATACCCATACCCTTCTGCGAGCGCCGTAGCTTTCTCAGCAGAGGTACTGAATCGGGGTTGGTTCATTAAACTTTACTACATAATAAAAAATATGAAAAACTTAAACCCAATACTGCTTGGTCTAATGCTTTTAGTCTTTTTTGGCTGTACTGCAGTAAAAAAACATCAAAAAAAAGGAATAGTTAACCCAAAAGATTTTGATGAAAATATAGAGTTTACTACGATCAAATCCTTAATTGTTCTACCTGTTGAAATAAATGGGACTTCTAAAAAATTTATTTTTGATACTGGAGCGGACTACTCATTGATACAAAGGGATTCAACAATAGGTAAAACAAGCAAAGTGAGTGGTGCTTCTAAAAGAAAGGCCGTTCTTGGCCGTGAAATTATTAAATCAATGAAATTTGGCTCTATTGATTTCAGAAACACTTCCGCATTAAATGGTGACTTAGTCGGATTAAAAGAACAAATCCCAAATTTTGGGGGACTGATAGGCCAATCGATAATCAGTAAAGCAAATTGGCTTATAGATTACCCAAATAAAAAACTTAGGATTTCAAATAGAAATTTAGTTGACAATTCATTTAAAAGAATTCAAATCAAAAGGAAAAATGGTGCTCCTTATACTTACATCACTATTGATGGTGTAAAACATAAAGTAATTATTGACTTAGGATCAACCTCAGAATTCAATTTACCAAGAGAATCTGAACTTGCTAGGCAACTGTTGGAAAAATACAAATTCGACAATCATAAAAGAAAAAGATATACTTTAGGAGGGCTTCAAAACATTGACGAGAAGGTAGGAGTAATCCCTTCGATAAAGCTGGGAGATTTTGAATTCAAAGAAATCCGCACCACCATAAATGTATCAAGTCAACCAAGAATTGGAATGGCGTTTTTCAAAGATTGCAAAATTTATATTGATAATATCAACAACAGTTATCAAATTAAAAAATAATAGCATGTCAAATTTATATCGCGTGTCGCACATGCCTTATGCTACGTTCCCTAAATGGCGAAAGGTTAATACTAAGTTAATGACACATTTGTATTCTCATTTCTATATGAGTTATGATAAATTTGTCATATTGATAAACTGATATTATGTTATGAGAGTATTATTGAGCATTATATGCCTGTATTTTCTTTCAATTCACCTCAAGGCTCAAAATAGGGGAGAGGAGACAATTTCCCTTGTTCCTGACCAAGTAAAGAATGGTAATTTCATCTCTGCTTATACTATAAATAATAGCTTACGGTTGAATGTAGAGTTCAAAAAGAAGAGTTATGATGTAATTAAAGGTTTTCTTTTTGAAAAACTTGGTGATTCTGACACGAAAAAAGGTGAGAAAAATCATGTCTGGACAAAAGAAGGTGAAGGGTTTAAGTGTATTCTAACCAAGAAAGATTTGAAACTCAATTTGAATTATTCATTAGCCAATGAATCAATGGCAAATAAAGTGGATGAAATAGTTTCTGATATAAAGTATGTAATTTCTGATATAACCCCTGAAGAGGCATTGCTTGATGCTCAAATATGGCTCAAAGAATCTGAGGATGAGCTAAAAAACACACAAGCAGATTTAAAAGAAAGAGACCTAGTTACTCATGTAGCTAAAAAGGAATTGATTAAAAGAAAAAAGTATGGACTAAACTTAGACGACCCGTTAGGATTTAAACCATTAAAGATTTTAGGTATCAGGGATAGTAGTGATCTAGATAAAAAATATGGTATTTTCTCTTTGAACCTCACATCTACCATAGAGAAGGCCGAAAAGTATTGGCTAGATTATTTATTGGCAAACCAAAGGCATTGGGAATCAGAAATAATCCTAGCGAATGAAGCTGTTGAAAAAGCTGAAAAAGATGTGATTAAAAAAACAAAAAACTACTAGTATCCGAGAAAAAGGTTTTCATTTTTATACATTTTGGAGGGTTGGCACGGTACGCCGTCGCGGTGATCATTTAGCAGTGTGCGAGACGGTCGGCCGCTGCCGGGTTTAGGGTGGGAGCTTTAAATTATTCGCCAGGCGACCCTGTTGATTTTTTTGGCGGCCGCCCGGTCCTTTTTTCATCAACAAGGCCGCTTGGCGGGAAAAAACGGACGAAAGCTAGAGTTGTCAGCCCTTCGATTGATTTATAGGGGGTGTTTTTGAACTTCAGAAATAATCTTTGATTAAACGATATCAAGAGCAGTTTTTCT
>CALGOB010000093.1 GCA_937958005.1 uncultured Cyclobacteriaceae bacterium | reverse complement strand
ATTAGGGGCTTTGTTCATTTTTTCCATGATGAAAAAACGGAACCAAAAAAATCTAGTCAAAAACAACCCTCTGCCGGGGTTTTTGACAGGCCAGCCCTCCTATATGAAGATCTTAAAGTAGAAATTTTGGATAGTAAAACGCATTAAATTATTTACTTGGATACCAGTAATTTAAAAATTCCTTTATGAACGAACAACCCTTAAAATGTTTATTAGTAGATGACGAACCTCCAGCCATTCGGTTGTTAGAAAACTATTTATCCAAAGTCCCTTTTCTAGAAGCCACCGCCACTGCTTCCAGTGCCTTTGAAGCCTTAAAGCTTTTAGAAAAAAGCACAATAGATGTTATCTTTTTAGACATTCAAATGCCAGATTTATCAGGTATTCAATTATCAAAAATCATTAAAGGACAAGTCAAAATTATTTTCACCACAGCCTATCCACAGTTTGCCATAGAAAGTTATGATTTAAATGCTGTTGATTACCTTTTAAAACCATTTGAGTTTGAACGTTTTTACGAAGCAGCATTAAAGCTAAAAGCGTTAAATAAGCAAACTGTCAAATCAACTTCCGACACCCCTTATCTATTCATTAAGACTGACGGTAAAAATAATTTTGAGAAAGTATACGTAGATGATATTTACTTTGTAGAAGGACTTAAAAATTACGTTGCTATCCATTTAGCCAACAAACAAATCATTACCTACAATACACTTAAAAACATAGAAGAATCATTACAAGATTCAGGTTTCATTAAAATCCATAAATCTTACATTGTATCTCTGAACAAAATTAATAAAACAGACTCTTTATCGGTTTTCATAAATAACAAAGAACTTCCAATAGGCGACACCTATAAAAAAGACTTCTTCGAGGCTATACATAAAAGGGAACTATAGAAATTACACCAACGAATTTGATAATGGCGAACATGATCCCTTGCTAAGATCTCACAGTAACAGTATTAGAAATTAAGTTAGTTAGTTAGAACATCCAGATCATCACAAGGTTAGCGAAGCGCATCTTGAAGGGTGATATAGAGGATTTAACTCTGAAAAATCCGACAGGCTACATGGCCTTAAAGAACTTATAGACAAGCGAAATTTAAACCCGAATGATGCAATAGAAATTTGATGCAAACCATAACTAACAGTCATTTAACCACTTAAATCCTAATTTCCTACTCACCATAATGGAGACTATGTCTGCGTTGCAAATCAGGATTTAAGCAGCTATCTAACAGCTATTTATGATCTTCTCTTAAAAGTCTAATGCATCATTCGGGTTAAAAATAAAATTTACTGGACATTTTGTCTCTCCATTCAACATCTTCAGCTTTAAATAATTTAATGAATTCCTCAAAAAAGAACAGTCTCGTAGTAGAATATATTCCTCTAAAAGCAAGAAAAAAATTATTTTCGGGAAAAGCCTGAAGATTAACAGAAGATGTTTCAGTAGCTACTTTAGAAGAAATAAAGATATTTTCCATGATTGCTTTTTCCTTTTTTCTAAAAGATTTCTTGCCTCTAAAAAAAGATGGGGATTGGGAAGGCTTAAATTCGCCTACCATTTTATTGTCATCTAGTCGAACAGAAATAAATTTACACAACATATATATTCCAGATTCTCCAAGAATACAGTCTCTACTAATTAAAAAATCTAAATCTTCTTGATTATAGATTAATATTGATTCGATACGTCCATTCATAAAACCGTAATTCTTTATTGCTATTCCTTCTTCCACTTAGGTCAACTAATAAAGAATTCATACATAGAACCTCTTCTGCTAGTTGAATAAATCAGAAAATATCATGTATAACGTCGATATACAGAAAATTCAAATTTCGCAGTAAAAATTACTGATCAAGTTATGCATGATATTTATACTAATTTCAATAAAGTTTCACAGATTGTCAAATAGTTGAATCTATCAGTATCGGATAACATTAGGAATATATATAGACAAGGCGTCAAACCTCAACTTTCTGATTTAGAGATTAGTTATAACAGGACAGTTCCACAATTACCAAAAGGTCAAAAACTGAGGGCAAATTATCATATTCAATTTGATTTAGATTGAGTAGTAACCTTAGTTTACCCTCAGTTGGCTTAGTCAACCTCTTTTCATTACATAATCAATAAACCGTGAAAATGTCTATTATCTACTATTTAAGTCAGGTACTGCTGACAATTCGATTTTATTTAACAATCCATTATTCCGCATCCAGGCATCAAGCAGAACATGCTGCTCTTCAGCAATTGTCTTTTTAGCTTTTTTGTACTCCCGTTGTAGGAGATTGTTGTCAAAGCTTACTTTTTCTAAAATCAATTTATAGTAATTTAAAAATGAATAATCTTTCATAATATTGTTTATTTAACTTTATAAACCATATTTCATTAAACCATCCAAATAAGTTATAGTAGAAGTCATAATCCATTTAGTTCTTCGCCTAAGAGGACTAAGAACACGCTTATTTTTTCTCCTCCTTTTCCTATCCTCATTTAGATTTCGACGTATAGATAAAAGTACCAACAAACTTCTACCACGATCTTATGTGCTCAGAGGAGTATGTTTAGCAGGTTTCACAGTAACAGATTGATCTTGCCCGATCTCTGATTTTCCGATACATTTGAAATTTTAACTTTAGTGACCAACCTCTCCTTTTGGATGACTATATTGCCTGTAGTATTAACAGGGTACTTTTCCAGATAGAGACAGTTAATGCAACCTGCCAGTAATACCAATTTAGATATAAAACACCGTTTATCTTCCTGTTATTTTTTCATTGCAGTGCGTAAAAAGCCTTCCCCTAGTGCTGCTAGAGTTTTTTTTGCCTAGGCGGCCCCTCCTTCTTCAATTAAAAATTACCTACAAAATCCAATACGCTCTTTTACACCTAAATTGGTATAACAAACCACCTGATAATGAAATGATCCAAGTTTGCGATCCTTTATTTTACATCTCAGTTCATACTATTTGAGGTTGCTTGATATTGTTTCTTTACTAGTTTATTTTGTCGGAAAGCTTTTTGCCTCCAACCATAGGTTTTTTGAAACCACTCGCAAACCACTACTTGTACTTTCGGTTTCTTTCTATTGTCTCTTTTACCAGAATCAATATATCGCAATACACGCATTAAAGGACCTCCTGATCTCAATTGCACTGTATCGCTTTTTTTAAAATGTCTTCTCATAATTGAAATTGATTATAGTTAAACATTTATCCAAAATGATGCATTAGAAAACCTATTCTGATAATTAAGTCTCTTCATTACAATCACTTAACACAAGTTTGTTAAATCACCATAGCCATGCTATGCTTCCCTAACATAAGTATTTGTAATTTGAGCTTTGTAATCTCATAACAATTTCTATTGCATAATGCGGGTTTATGAGAATAAAGTAGGGCTACTTGTATTCACCCCACTACTCATCAACCAGCTCTGAACCTGCCTACTCATCCATTTTAGCTTCTTAGAAGAGGTAACTCTATTAGCTAAACACTTACCTCATCTTTAGGCTTTTTGTATGCTGGCTCTACCATATTTCAAGTAATTGGAATGTGCCGAACTGGCTTTTTCTTGCCCTCTTCTTTTTTGGGAATTAGTAGTTTTAGAATACCCTCTTGATAGGTGCCTTCTATCTTCTCCATTTCAACAGTATTAGGTAGGTAAAAGGATCTTTTAAATGCATGGTAATTAAATTCTCTTCTGGTATAATTCAACCCATAAGAAGATGCTCCATTTTCTTTTTTGTCCGTCTGAATAACTAACATGTCATTATCCAATTCGACTAAAAAATCTTCTTTACTAATACCTGGCGCTGCTAATTCGATCAAGAATTCATTGTCCGTCTCTACAATGTTTACTTTTGGCACAATAGATCCCTCGGAAGTCCATACCGACCAATCAGACAGATCTCGGGTCAGGAAACCATCAAAAAATGGCCTAGATGGACGATAATGATTATTTCTAACAATGTTCATTTTACTAAATTTTAATAGTTAAACAATTCAACAAATGCTTTATCAGCTAAACCGTAATCCCAACTTACAGGACTATCAAAACCCAACTCTAATAAACAGAGCGGTAATTATTAAAAGCTTATACGATTTTAATAATTGTTTTGGTTTCAATTTTATATTCTATTTTAGATTTTTTAACATTTTTAATCCCTAAGGGATATTAATTCCCCTGGCCGG
>CALGOB010000092.1 GCA_937958005.1 uncultured Cyclobacteriaceae bacterium | reverse complement strand
TGCTGGATTAAATCCATCACCTATCAACCTAAAATTAATTTGATCATTATCCAAGTCATTTGCTATAGCCGTAAAATTAAGTACCCCATCCTTATCTAGTACTATAGATGTAGAAGCTAGGTCTGAAGTAACTTCAGGGTTTGAGTTAAATGGCAATACAACTTCTAAATCTAAGAATAAAGTATCTCCTGGCACATTGCAAATATCATCATCTTCTAAAAGTAAAGTCAGTTCAAAAATATTTTCAGAGGTGAAATCAGCGATCGTACAATCTGTATTCCAAATAAACTCACCACTTACTGTACCATCTACATCACTATTTACATTGAAAGTAATCCCGATATCCGCAGGATCATTCCCATCGGGGCCTAAAAGTACAAAACTAACACTATCCAAGTCTAAATCATCCCCATTAAACACTCTCGTAAACAGGTCGTTCTCATTAACAGAAATACTTAATCTGTCATTAGCGATACTTCTAAAAAAGGGCTTTCTATTGGGTGGTGGCTCCACATTTACGGTCAACCTTACTGTATCTTGCTGTGGTAGTGGACAAGCATCATCTAAGGCTATCAAATCTATTAAATAAGGTGTTCTATCAACCAAGGGGCAATCTGGAAAGCAAATTATGAATATGGATGAATCCGATGAGATTCTATTTTCCGTAATACTAAATTCATTGCCACCATCGTTAAAGTTTAAAGGCAAAATTCTTGCCTCTGCAATTTCTGTTGAGTCTAAATTTGAAACGATAAATCTAATGCATTTTTCATCCTCTTCTAAAAAGTTAAACACTGCAGATTCCTCAAAATTTTCTGATCCATCAAGAGGTTGGACAACTCCATTTGGAGGATTTGGTGGTTCGCATCCATCTACTGTGAGTAATTGAAAATCTCTGGTAACTTTTCCTATTTCCACACCATTTCTAAATTCTTGTACTATCACTGAAAAGACATATAAACCTGGATTTCTCGGTTTTACTGTCAAGAATCCATTATTGGTAATTGACAGGCTTGGCTCACCTGGGACTATATTCTCTAGATCTACACCACTAGAGAAAGTAACTCCAAAGTGCTCACTCCTTGGTGCTGGAGGAAAAGGAACAGGGGCAGTTGAAGAACTGTTTAAAGGCCTTGCTAAAGAGTAAACCAATGAATCACCATCGAAATCCACTCCCTGAAAATCAGCATAATATAATTGATCAACGCAAGCAAAATCACTTAAAGGAGGTAGTAGTGTAGGTGAAGAATTGATAAATTGCTCTCCATTTTTCATAATCGCAGGAAACTCCAAAACATAAGTACTTCCAGTTCCTCGAGGGTTTATGATATTAACAATCCCTTCATTTCGACAACACCTTTCCCAAACTGCATGGTAGCCTTCTTCTTGATTATAATCACTTGGGTCTAAAGCTACTTGACTGGAATAGAAGATTCTTGCAGTTGTTAAATCATCTCTAATACAGGCATCATTGGTATATTCTACAGGTGTCTCAGAAATAAATGGCAGCGTAAAAATATCTACTAATGTATTATCACTATTTCTGTAAATATATAAAGTAACTGATCCATCGGGGGCTGGATTGTCAGTTTGAGCCCTGTCAAAATACTGGATTAAATTTAGGTTATAAATAAACCCATTCAAATGAATGAGTTCTATTTCTCCTCCTACAATATGAAAACCATAACTCAGCCTAGCAAGACCCAGTATCAAAACCAGTAGAACAACTTTTTTCATAGTACTTCCTTATACAAACTCGTAACCATTTCCCCTAATTTCTACAATTCATAAATTTACTGATTAATTCCTACTATTTTTGCACTTTATGCGAAAAGGGAAACAAAAAACAATTGAGCGACTTAGGATTACCAATGTAGCTTCTGAAGGAAAATGTGTAGCTAGAGACGAAAATCAAGTCATTTTTGTAAAGCCGAATGGCCATGAAGGGATTGCTCCCGGAGACTTGGTAGATGTAAGGGTAGTCAGAAAGAAGAAAACTTTCCTAGAAGCCGTTCCTACTAAATTCCATGAACTCTCGGATTTAAGAACAACCCCATTTTGTGAGCATTTTGGCACTTGTGGTGGATGCAAATGGCAGAACATAAAGTATGAAGAGCAACTTACCTTAAAAGAGCAACAAGTCTATGATAATTTGGAGCGCATTGGGAAGGTTTCTATTCAAAACAAGAAACCCATATTGGGCAGTAATGAAACACAGTTTTACAGAAATAAACTAGAGTACACTTTCTCTGCACACAGGTGGTTAACAGAAGAAGAAATCAACAGTGGGGAAACTTTTACAAGAGATGGGGTAGGATTTCATATCCCAGGAAGGTTTGACATGATTTTAGATGTTAATAAATGCTGGTTACAAGCAGAACCATCTAATCAGGTAAGGCTTGCCATCAAGAATTTTGCGCTAGAGAATGGATTGTCTTTCTATAAAATCAAAGAACATAAAGGTTTGCTCAGAAACCTGATCATCAGAACTTCTTCTACAGGCGAATCAATGGTTATTGTTCAGTTTGGTGAAGACTTGCCAGATGAAATAGAGATGGTCATGTCTTTCTTAAAAGAACAATTCCCAGAAATTACTTCCTTGCTATATATTATCAATTTAAAAGGCAATGAAACTTTTGGGGATCAAGAGGTGATCTGTTATCAAGGAAGGGACCATATTTTCGAAGAAATGGAAGGGCTGAAATTTAAAATAGGCCCCAAATCTTTTTATCAGACCAATTCCCTACAAGCCTATGAACTGTACAAGCTCACTAGGGAATATGCAGACATCAAAGAAAATGATGTGGTTTATGACCTATATACAGGAACAGGAACTATTGCCAATTTTGTTGCGAAGCAGGCTAAAAAAGTAGTTGGAGTAGAGTATGTACCTGAGGCAATTGTAGATGCTAAAATTAATTCTGATTTCAATGGAATTGGAAATACGGCATTTTATGCAGGGGACATGAAAGACATTTTTACTGAACAATTCATTGAGAAAAATGGTCAGCCTGACGTAATTATTACAGACCCACCTCGCGCTGGCATGCATGAAAATGTGATTAATGTATTGAGGAAAATAGCGGCAAAAAAGATTGTCTATGTCAGTTGTAACCCAGCTACTCAAGCCAGGGATTTAGACTTACTATCAGATATGTACAATGTAACAATCAGTCAGCCAGTAGATATGTTTCCACACACACACCACTGTGAATGTATTTGTGTGTTGGAGTTGAAGTGATTGAAATTATAAAATTTTGACAATCAATTATTTGTAGATTAAATAGTTCATCATTTGATACTAAATATTGCGCATTATTGCGAATAAACGTCCGAAAGGCGTCCGAATTTTTAGGGGGTGACACATATCCAACGGAGATCTTTTTTGGGTGATTGGAAACATCGTGGAAATGTTTCTATATTGGGTTGTCTGGAGGGCTATTGTTTCTAATTGTTGCCACTTTGTTACTATCATTTCCTATTGAAATGGAAATTGAGGTATTGCTTCAATTGTGATCTGCTTAGTTGGTGATTTTTGCGAGTGTTTTAGGTCAAAAAAAATAAATTTCACTCAATTTTCGTGATGTAATAAGCAATTAACGCTTCTTGAAAAACTCTCTACGATCTTGATAGCTTCCTAGAACCCTAACAACAAATATCCCATTGGGCCTTTGTACATAAAATATAATTCGTTTAAAACAGATATCAGGAAAGGAAAATAACCCTGAAGATAAGTCATTGCGTTTTCTCCCTATTCTTGGAAATAAAGCAAGTAAATGAAATTTTTGAAAGATACCTGTGATAAAGCTTTCAGACACGTTTGCTCAATTTTCATCGATAAGATACTGATGAAAGTTAGTAATATCCAATAAGGCTTTTTTGGATAAAGAATAATTATCGGGCATTAATGTGCACCTCTAGCAAACGCTTTACAATAATCAGCCAATGAGAAAACACCAGAATCACCACTTTCAATTCCTTCTTGAATAGCTGTTATTAGTTCTTCTTTTGGCCAATCGGCAGTATAATCTGGGTAAGTTTCTTGATCCAGCTTTCCTAATGATTGCTCTAGGCTTTCTAAATCTACATTCGGTTTTAAATTTTGTATAGCTTTCATAAACAATAAAATCACTTAATCTAACGATAATAATCAACACTAGGTTATGCCCCAATAAAACTAGCATGATCAAAACCCATTATAGAGTTCTAGCCCCAAATGCGAGACATCCGAAAGCCATTCATTTCAGATTACATCCATTCTGCCATCTCAACTTTATTCAAATCCAATTAGTTATTACTCTGCGATTGAACCAGTCAAAGGTTGTGTATTCTACTTCGTAATAGAGGCCGCTCCCTTATTCTCGAAGCAACCCCTATTCATTGTTGTGTATTATAACCTTCTCTTTATAGCTTCAATACTTTGACTTGTTGGATTACTTTGTCAGAGGAGATCTTAATCATATATACTCCTGAAATCTCTCCAGTCAGATTAAGCTGCACCTTTTTTCCTATTACAGTGACATTTTTAATCTGCTTGCCTTCCATATTTGTTATACTAACAGTTCCTGAAAACACTTTGTCAAAACTGATAGTAAAACTTCCATCAATTACTGGATTGGGGTAAACAGACACTTCATCAAAATAACTATTTGATGATATACCTAGTATCTTAATCACTATCACTGTAATAGTCACATCCTGATTAGAGGTATTATTAGCTTCATCGGTGGCGATCACATTGATCACATAGATATTATTACCATCGCTGTCTGTTGGATTCTCAAAGTCTGGAGCACTTTTGAAAGTAACCACACCAGAAGTCCCAACAATATCAAACAAAGCCTCATCATTACCTGATCCCAAACTGTAGACAATGCTGTTCTCATCTGTCGCAGTAGTAGTATAAGCCGTCCCAGTACCATTTTCCGCAAAATCAACCG
>CALGOB010000091.1 GCA_937958005.1 uncultured Cyclobacteriaceae bacterium | reverse complement strand
CGTCTCGCACACCCCGCTAAATGATCACCGCGACGGCGTACCGTGCCAACCCTCTAAAATGTATAAAAATGAAAACCTTTTTCTCGGATACCAGTAATTAACAATTAGTTAAATAGATTTAAAATTTAATATCATGCCAATAGAATCAAATGCCTGATTAAAAAAAACATAAAAAAAGGATAGCAAACCTTTTTGGTTCGCCATCCTTTTAAGCAAAAGAAAATGTTATTATTATTATTATTATTATTGGGTTATTACATCTGTTTTAGGAATAGTAGTTTCAGCTATTGCCTTATACCCTCCACTTATATCATAAATATGATGATAGCCCCTTGCCTTCAAAATTGAAGCGGCAATAATTGACCGGTACCCCCCGGCACAATGTATATGATACGTTTTGTCTTTATTCAATTGGGACATACGGTCATTTAGGTAATCTAGAGGTAGGTTAGTAGCACCTTCAATATGCCCTCCAGCAAACTCACCATTTTTCCGAACATCTATTATCTCAACGTTCCCTTCATTATATTTTTTCAATAGCTCTTTTGCTGGGATAGAGGTAACAGTATCAATCTCTTTTCCTTCAGATTTCCAGGCATCTATTCCTCCTTTTAGGAAACCTAAAGTATTATCATAACCGACTCTGGACAATCTGGTCACAACTTCTTCTGATCTATTTTCCTCAGGTGCAATAAAAACAATTGATTGTTTAAGATCCGTAATCATAGCTCCTACCCAGGGGGCAAAGCTTCCATCCAAACCAATGAAAATTGAATTCGGTATATGTCCTGCTGCAAATTCCTCTGGAGTCCTGGTATCCAAAACGATCGCACTTTCATGATTGACCAGTGCTTCAAACTTCTCTACATCCAATGCTACATTTCCTCTGTCTAGAATTTTATCCAAACCTATTGCTGCACTTTTATTCATACTTACATTTTGAGCAAAATACTGAGGTGGTGGAAGAAGACCATCAGTCACTTCTTTAATAAATTCTTCCTTAGTCATATCTGCCCTCAAAGCGTAGTTGGTTTGTTTTTGATTACCCAATAAATCAGAAGTTTCCTTACTCATATTTTTACCACAAGCTGATCCAGCACCGTGCGCAGGGTACACAGTAATATCATCAGGTAACGTCATGATTTTATTTCGTAAACTATCAAATAACATTCCAGCTAGGTCGTCTTGTGTCATTGTCCCCTTTTGGGCTAAATCAGGTCTACCGACATCACCAATAAACAAAGTATCTCCACTGAAAATAGCTTGTTCTTTTCCACTTTCATCTATCAATAAATAGGTAGTACTTTCTAGGGTATGTCCAGGTGTATGCAAAACTTTGAACTTCACTTTGCCTAATTCAAATTCTTCCCCATCTTTAGCTTGATGAATGTCATAGGATGGGTTTGCATTAGGTCCATAAATAATCTTACCGCCAGATTTTTCTGCTAAGTCTACATGACCAGATACAAAATCTGCGTGAAAATGTGTTTCGAATATATATTTAATTTTTGCCCCCTCTTTTTCAGCTTTAGCTATATAAGGTCTTGATTCTCTCAACGGATCAATAATTGCTGCTTCTCCCTCACTTTCTATATAGTAGGCGCCTTGCGCCAAGCATCCAGTATAAATTTGTTCTACTTTCATTGGTTTCAATTTTTAAATCAATGTTTATGATTTCTGGATTGAAATTATTCAATACGATTGCAAACCTAATTCTTATTAACAATTTAAATTGTAACTTTTGTTACGATTCTGATCAATGATAATGAACCGTAATCGCTTCTCTAGTTATATTTTATCTAAAGAAAGAGGCTTTAAGAATCTTAAAAAGATCATTCGTTTTTAGAATTTCTCATAAAATCTCAATTCTATTTCTATATTGTTCTATTTTTTCTTCCTTTTCCATTTGCTTCAATAGCCTAGAAACAACTACCCTAGAGGTATTTAGCTCCTTTGCTATCTGGCTATGTGTTTTAAAGATCTCAAAAGAGCCTGTAGCTTGTTGTACATCCAGTAAATATTTATACAATCGCTCATCTAACTTAGTAAATACTACACTATCAACTGTGTGCAATAATTCATCAAATCTATTTTGATATGAGTTGAACACAAATTTTCTGAAAGTAGGGTATTTTGTTACCCAGCTATCCAATAAACTAATAGGTATCATCCACAGTTGTGAATCTTCTTCGGCTATCACCCTAAACAATGAAGGCTTTTTTTCCATACAGCATACAATAGACATGGCACAAGTTTCACCTCCCTCTAGGAAATACAAAAATATTTCATGTCCTAAATCATCTTCTCTCATCACTTTTAAAAGTCCAGAAATGACTATTGGCATCTCCATGCCAGGCATCCCTACCTGAGATCCAATCGCTTTAATTTTACCAGGACTAATTAATACTTGTTCTGCCTTTATCTCCTTTAACCTACCCACTGTGCTTATTTCGTCAATTAAAGACGGTTCAAAAGACAAAGCCTTTAAAAGCTCATTCAACTTTTCTTTCATTCTTTCATTTGTTTTGACACCTCTCATTGATCTATTATTTCTAAACAAGTAATCTTTCAATTTGATTCCAGAATATGGTCAGATCAAGTCTTCACTTTATTCATATCATCAAATAGGCTCTCATTGGTTATATTAAACCCGAATGATGCATTAGACTTTGGCTAAATGACTGTTAGTTATGGTTTGTATCAAATTTCTAATGCATCATTCGGGTTTAATTCAGTTTTAACTATAAAATATTACTGGTGTCTGACTAAATCTGAAATTTAATAAAAACACTCTTAAATTGATTTAAATGAAGGTATTCTACCATCCTGAAAAACACCGAGTCACAGTGTCCCCTAAAATGAGGCATTCCTAAAATAAGAGGCTTTCTGCGTTGGCGGTCCGATTCATTTTTTCCATGCCGGGGTGGCGAACCACTGAATTAACGAATCGCAGTAGCGCCAGTCAAAAAATCAATAAGATCGCCCATGCAACCAAAAACAAGATAGTACGCCATCGCGGCTCTGCCCAGGCTTTTGGCGAAGACGCCAAGTCAGGCCAGTCCTCTTGCTAGAAGAAATGAATCAACTCCGACCCAAGGGTACAGGGTATTCTATGGGCAATAATTTAATGATCGACTCAAGAGTCAGGATGACCGGCCAGGGGAATTAATATCCCTTAGAGATTAAACTAAGAAGTTTTTACACAAAAAATTGATATAAAATTTACTCGGACACCAATAATAAAATATACTCATTTAATCATCAATCTACATTAAATTCAAATAAGAGATGTTATATTGACCATTAAAACTCGACACAAGGTTCTATGGGAGTATCTCTAATCCAATATAAAGGGCATGAAATTCTTTATACTGACTATTCTAAATGTACTAATACAAAGGAGGCACTTGCTGTTTTATATGATTTAGAAGACTATTTTAGAAAATCAAAAGGAAACATTAGAAACCTAAGCAATTTCACTAACACTATACCCAGCATGAGGTTTATCAATGAAGGGAAAAGGTTAAAAGTAGACGTCTTTGATGAAAAACTACTAAAAGGTACGGCCATAGGCATCATTGGTCTACAAGAGCTTCTACTAGTGGAATATAATAAAATTTCAAAAAATAAAATGATTCACTTTGACAGCAAGGGAAATGCTTTGGAATACTTGATTTCCTAACTAAAACAGTAAAAAAAATATTAGAATTTATCATGGTAGAATGATTATGGTTACTTTGTTTCCTTTTGCTCAAGTTTATCGAACAAATAATTATGAATTAATAGACATTATCACGGTTTATTTAATTAGAGCTTTTTATTTACAAATATCGCCTTGATCTGTGTCCCCACAGATCACTTAAACTAGAGAAATTGATCAGATGTGTTAGGTATACAAAATCAGCCGTGATAATATTTACTATGACAGGCTCAGAAAAGTATAGTGTGGAAGGAATTTGATTTTCACAAAACCAATTGTGATAATGTTTATTACTTTAAAGGGTTTTAACTAAAAAAATCCATAGGTTTAGAAAAATAGATAAGATTGCAACATGGACATTCATGATATACTAACACTTCAGCTCTCTTTTTTCAAAGAACCTGAATTAAAAAAAGTACTCAGAGAGAGGGGAAAGTTGGTTGAAGTAGCTCCTGATACACCTATTCTCAATGAAGGCTCTTATGTAAAAACTGTTCCTATCTTGCTAAATGGAGTAGTAAAGGTTGTTAGGGAAGAAGCTGGCAAAGAAATACTTTTATATTACATCTATCCGTTAGAAAGTTGCATAGTTTCTATTCATTGTGGAATCAATCAACTTAAAAGCAGGGTTAAAGCCATTGCTGAAGATCATTCAAAAGCATTGTTAATACCCTCATATGAAGTAGATGAATGGCAGAGAAAATTCCCTTCGTTTAATAACTATATCATGAACCTATATCAAAAAAGGTTTGATGATGTCTTAGATGCATTCAATGCATTAGCTTTCCAAAGTCTTGATAATCGGATATTAACTTATTTAAAAACTAAGACTGATGCTTTGCATAGCAACAAAATAAAAATGACCCATCAGGATTTAGGTGATGAACTTGGAACTGCAAGAGAAACGATTTCCAGAATCCTAAAAAAACTGGAAGTAGAAGAAAAGGTAGTTTTGCACAGAGGCTGGATTGAGGTGATGTTGTAATCATAGAAATGTCAGACGAACAAAAGGCGTTCATTTTAGCCTCTAAATCGAATTTCAATCGAGATATGACCAATAATGGATTTCCTGAGTTTCTCAATGCTGCAAGGAGAAGAAGTTAATAATAAAGTAAATTACCTATTATTAGTCTGTGCTGCGTTGAAGTAAGCATGCACAGGTTCCTTCTATTCTAATTGATCGCTTTATTTGCAAATGAACCAACCCCGACCCAAGGGTACGGGGTATCTATGAGCAATAATTTAATGATCGACTCAAGAGTCGGGGAATTAATATCCCTTAGGGATTAAAAAAATGGTGTACTTTATAAAACCTCAATAAGGCAGTCTAAAATAATCTTACCCATCCACTACTATCTACAATTAAGTTTAATCGATAAAATAAAGGCATTCGACTATTTACACATTTAAATTAAAAAAAGTAATATTATCTTGAAGGTTCATTTTCAACATAAAAACTAGATGAGTATATCTTTAATTCAATATAAGGGAAAAGAGATTTTATACACTGACTATTCTAAATGTAAAAATTCAGATGAAATGTTAGCTATTCTTTATGAATTGGAAAATTATTTCAAAAATTCTGAAGGAAGCATCCTCAACTTAAGCAATTTCTCTGGGGCATTTGCAAATATGAAATTCATGGCTGAAAGCAAAAGATTGAAAATTGAAGTATTTGAAAAGAAACTTCTTAAAGGAGCAGCAATTGGCATAGGTGGTTTGCAAAAAGTTTTGCTTAAGGCTTATAATAAAATATCTAAAAGTAAACTGATCTTTTTTGAAAACAAGGTAGATGCCTTAGAGTTTTTAATATCTTAGTTAGCAAACGAAATATTCAATAAAGGGGAAATTGTCTCTTGAACCCAATGTTTCAAAATAAATTTATCCTTTCAATACAATATCTTGATCACCAGCCCACTGTTTCAAGTCTTCTTTTTTGATGGCTGCAGACATTAAATCCGGAAACCTATCTGGAGTACAGGCAAATACTGGGATACCCATTTCGGAAAATATCGCAGCATTTTTACTATCATAAAAAGGACTCCCTTCATCATTAAGTGCCAATAAACAGATCACTTGCACCCCTGATTGTACAATCTCTTTTGTACGTTGTATCATTTCAGCTTGATTTCCACCTTCATACAAATCTGTAATCAGCACTAAAATAGTATCATTTGGTTTGGCAATCACGCCTTGGCAATACTTGAGAGCTCTATTAATATCAGTACCTCCCCCCATCTGAACACCAAAGAGTAAATCAACAGGATCTCTCAAATCTTCAGTTAAATCTGCCACACTGGTATCAAATACTACCATTTTTGTCTTGACATTTGGGATTGAGGACAATACTGCCCCGAATATTCCTGAATAGACAATAGAAGTGCCCATTGAGCCACTTTGATCTAGACACAACACAATGTCCTTTAGTGATTTTTTAGACTTTCTACCATATCCTATTCTTGTTTCAGGGATAATAGTTTTATACTTAGGCTGATAATGCTTTAAGTTTTTTCTAATGGTTGCATCCCAATTGATTTCATTATGTTTAGGCCTAAAATTTCTAGCAGATTTGTCAATAGCTCCATTCACTGCTGATATCGTTTTCTGTTCTAGCTTTTGCATGAGATCTTCTACTACTTTTCGGATAACTCGTTTGGCAGTCTCTTTTGTTTTAGAGGGGATTAGTTTACCCAATTCCATCAAAGTTGCCACCAAGTGTACATCCGCTTCTGTTTGTTCCAAGATCTCCGGTTCAAAAATCATTTTTTGCTGTAACTCTGGATGCCTCAAAGCATCATTCTGCATAACCTGCACTACAGAAGTTGGGAAATACTTTCGTATGTCCCCCAACCATCTTGCTACTGCTGGGCTAGACTTCTCCTGCCCCCCTTTTCCTTTTGGCGCATCATAATCAAAGCTTTTTTTATTCTCAAATTCATACAAAGCAGTCAGCGCTGCATCTATTCCCACCAGATCTCCTTTTAGACCAACTCCTGTACCATCCGCCTCATCTCCTCCTAAGATTAGTCGCCACTTTTCTAATTGATTCTCTTGTTCTGTACTCATTTATTTTATCAATTAACTTGAAGGAATTTTGCAATTATCGGAAGAATAGACGCTGCTTTTTCAAAATCAAAATTCTCATCAGCACTTATTAATACTGGCTGTTGATCCACCAATCCTTTTTTTGCTTTCTCACCTATTTGCCTCCTTTCACCAAATTCAAACTTGGCAAAGGATCTGCGTAATAAAGGAAGCAATTCCATGAAAATATCTTGGGACAAAGAACTTACCCATCCATAAATCAAATTCCACAATCTATGGTCGTAAATCAGAATCATTCCACTGCCTTTTAAAAACCCTTCTAACCAAGAAGCAACAAATGTAGGCTCATGATTACTGGATAGCGCATATGAAATCAATCGGTCTGACTCTTCCTCATCAAACTGCTGAGCATCTAGCAATAGTCTGCAGGTACATCCAGCAATAATTGGATTTACCCCTTCCTTACTCATTACCCTATTTAAAGTTTCAAACCAGGCAAGTTCTAGTGTTTCATTCCCATAAATGCGCATAGATTGATGCAATTCAGAAATCCCTTCAAACATTTCTTGAGAATTGTCTTCATCCAATCCATAACAGGCATTGGGGAGACCCGTAAAAACCTTAATCAATAGTTGTTCTACAATTACATTGAGTACTGAAAGATCAGATTTTCGTACATCACCATATCTGGTTACTTCAATCAACCTTGGAATTGCTTTAATTAAGTCTATGATATCACTAGAAATGCTAGATAGTTCATTTATTTTATCCAGCAAAACCGCCAACTCTTCAAATAATTCTGCAGGTATACTCTGTTTGATCAATCCAGCTAACTCATTGATTTTGTCACTTTTTTTAGCTTTTTCAATCAGTATTGCTTGAGCTGCTGACTCAATCGTATTTCCTAAAAATGCTTTATCTATGATAGCAATCATCATTTCTGGAGCCCATTGAGAAGTCCAAGATTCTTTAAAAGTTCCTTTGTTCGTAGAAGTTGCTCTATCTAGCCATGGAATTTCCAGTATTTCTAGGCGGTGAAACAAAATACTCCTTGATCTATCAATTTCTTTCCGTAAGTCTAAATCGTGTTGTTTAGGAGCTGCTGAAAGTTTTAACCTTAATTTCTTAATTACCTGTTCAAAGTCCTCTTGTAAGGGCATTTTGGGGATATCATCCGGCACCTCCCCCATTTCCTCTCCAATGATGAGCTTTTCATTAATCAATTGGAGCATGATGTCATCACCCATGCACATAACAGCTTTGATCGCATCATTCATTTCAGTTAAAGACACATAATGTTTCTCCCGTATAATGGATAAGCTACGGGCTAATTTAAAGGTCTCTATCACATGTGCTGTAGAGGTATCCATCTTACTTTCCCTAAATGTTTCTGCAACTTTGGAAAGCCATTGGATTTCTCCATCATCTTGCTGGTTCCATAAATGAGCATACCACCCTGGTGAATAAATACCAGCTCCGTATCCAGAAAACATGCTTAAACGGCCGTTTGTCCAGGGTATCCATGTAGTGACAACAGCTACTTTTTGTTTGGGTAGTTTCTTTAGTATTCTCTGATCATTTTTATACTGGACACTTAAATCGACAAGGGCAGGGACATGCCAAGCACCACAAACAACTACAATATTCCCGTACATCTCGTTTATACATTCGGTAAGCACCAAACGCATGTAGGCTTCCCTATCTATATTTTCTTGATCCAATCCACTTTTTAATCCCTCCTCTCTTAGGGCAGTCATAACCTGCCTCACGCTTTCAAAGTGCTCAATACTATCACCATGGCTATGTTCAAAGTGATCGTCCCACCAAGCTTCTCCTGTTTCATAACCCGCAGCTTCAGCTAAAATACTCAGAGGGTCTTTGTAAGGCTCTTCTGTCAACTCATTAGAAACCTCACTACTTTTATCAGCCATTTTATTTCTTCTCTTCAGAAAATTTTTGGCAGCCGGTAAATCTAGGGCCTTGATAGGAATGCCATGGTCGTTCCCCCACTTAGCTGCTACCCATTCTGGAGAATATTC
The DNA here is from genome assembly GCA_937958005.1 of uncultured Cyclobacteriaceae bacterium. GTDB lineage: Bacteria > Bacteroidota > Bacteroidia > Cytophagales > Cyclobacteriaceae > JANSWY01. The sequence continues at coordinate 14,662 of CALGOB010000091.1, read as the reverse complement.
TGCAAAAGGGTAAAAGGTAGATTCCTTTGGGTTATTACTATCATAAACCATAATAGCAACAGGAGGTTTAAGTTGTGAATCACCTACATTCTTCAATATTTCACTTATTTCAGGAGGCCCTTCAATCAATAAGCAATCAGGTTTAATTTCCTCCAATGCTGCCAAAACATGTTTTGCTGAGCCTACTCCATGGTGTCTGATACCTAATAAATGTACTGCCATTGACCGTTAACTTTTGATCATTTCATCGATATCGCTCACCACTTCTGAATAAAAAATAGCTGGGACATCTTTAATGGTCATCATATCTTCCCAATCTTTCCCATAAAAGCTAATCAAATTGACTGTCGCTTTGGCCTGCCCTTCCTGGTAAAAGACTGTTGGCCCATCTATATCTGCAAAAGCAAATAAAGCTCCATTGCTAAATGACTTGGTAAATTCAGACCTTCCTCCGTCCCCTGTACTTCTCAGCCAGTTTCTCTTCATTAAAAATGTATTGACAAAGTCTGCTCCTTGCGGCACATCCTTTCCATTAAAACGATTTACAAAGGTTTTATCCAATTCCTCAGTTTCTTTATGAAGGACTGGTCTATCTAAAATAGGAAATAGGGTTATTAAACTCAATTCATAAATTTTTTCTTTCCAGAGATTCCGCTGGTTCTCTGTCAAGTATATAGGGTGAATAATTCTAATAAAATGAGCTTCTTCAATTTCTATCTCTTCATCGGCTATATCATAGCAGCCAGTATCTTCAGCACAGTAAAAGCTATTGATTAATTGACCTTTTTCATCAAAAACTCCCCATAACAGTTTAAGCCCATAAACAAACATAATGGGGTTTTGAAAAAAGAGCTCTCGCCATTCATTTACCTTCCATTGGCGTGATTCCACCAGGTATTTTTCTAGTCGAATACTCTGAGATTTAATTACTTCCCGAATCTCTTTCTCAATTTCCTTGAATTCCTTTTTGATCTCTTTATCGGCTTTTGGAGGTATTGATTTTCTTATTTTATTATCTTCATTTAAATAATTCAATTTAAAGTCAGCACTAATAAAAGCCCTATATTCCTCTCCTTCTACTACAAAATTTTTATAGAGTTCTTCAAAACCAAAATCAGGAACTATTCTGTCTGAAAGTTCGTCCATTGTAATTCCCAATTCAGTAGCTGCAGCAGTCAAGGCATCTTGGGCAGATTGGCTTACTTGAGGCCTTTTATTGGCGAATTTCCTATAGATAGCTTCCACCATTCTCAAAGCCTTATCCGTACCCACCATTGCTAAAGATCCCACTACATATTGTGCCATCTTCATTCGTTTATCTGCAATATTCTTTTTAAATACAGTATTTAAACTATGAGCGATTTCATCGTTACCTATCAATCCTGCAATAGTCAAGTAATACTTCAACTTGTTATCTGAGTTACTGTCCAGAAAACTACTAATCAAAGCTTTAGCAAATGGAATACTTTTTTGTACATCCAGCTGTCCGATTAATTGTTTTGCCTCTATATCAGAATTGATTCCCTTGGCTCTTTTCATCCGATAGAAAAGAAACCTTACCTGCTCTTCTGTCAATGGATTATCAGTAGCACTCCAATAGAGCTTTGGGAGCTCCTCCTCCTTTAGCCATTTTTCTCCCCATCTAGCAAGCTTCTTTCTTTTGCCTGCTAATTCTACCATTTGAATTACTTGTTCATATGTATAAGGTTTTGGAAATCTTTGAGATATTAATGAATCCAACATAATATCACGCGTAGCATCGTTGTTTTCCTTGCTGAGTGCCTCATCTAAAACGGATAAAACATCCTCACTACCCCATTTTGACAAAATCATAGCAGCCAAAACTCGTTGATCTACCTTTTTTTCGCCCAATAGATCAATGGCTAATTTTTTAGCTTCATCATATTGACTGACTGCTTCGGCTATTAGTCCTTGAATGCGTCTATTCGCACTTTTTACTCCACAGTCTAAAATCTCACTCAAATGGGGTTTCAAGTCATATGGCTCAATTAATTTAAAAAGATCATTGTAAAATGAGAGGTCATATACTTTTAAGATGGGTGAAGGGTCTTTTGCTAACAACCTCAGCAAATAGGGAAGTGATTCTATCTTGAAACGTTCAGCGAGGTGTTTTAAAAATTCCTTTGAAACAAAATAAGCTTTCTCTATAAAGTCTATTAATGTTTGTTCGGCCAAATCCGGATCCTTTTCAAAAAGATAATCAAAATAGGCACCAGTGAGTGGCCCATTGATGCTAGATTGTTCATAGAAATAACTTAAGCCAATACTATTCCCTGTAAATATCTTCAAATATGATGCGCCTAAAAGTTTGATTTTGCCATCATATTGGTTGGGTAGTTTTTTCTCTAATTCAAAATAAACTGAAAACTCATCTTCTTTCGTCGTTTGGACTTCTCTTATGGCATTGAGGATTGCCCCTTCACTTCCTTGTGCATCACAATTGATCAAAAAGATGATACTTTCTAAATTCAAATATTTTCTTCTTCGCCAACTATCTAAATAAAATAGGTATTTAGTGTAATTCTTAGAAAGTCCATGGTTATGAAATTGAAATAGCAAACGTAACCAAGAGGAAACTGCAAATTCGTTTACTGAAGTGTTTAATTGATCCTCAAATATGATGGATTCTATAAAAGACTGGGTCTCCTCCTTCTTCAATAAGCCTAGCAAGTTATTTTTTTCTTCTAAAGTGCTTACAATAAACTTCCCAAATGGACTCAGTTCCATCTGTTCCCTTACGATGTTTTTAAGTGTATCACTTGTTTCCTGCACAAAATAATTAACCCCTTTTTCAACCCCTACCTTCACTATTGTTTTTAGGTCGAAAGATTGTTGCTCGCAAAAACCTAAAACTTGATCAAACTTTCCTTGTTCACTGGTTCTTAGTGCTTTGCTGAGGCATTCATTTAATAAATCACTTAGTTGATCATCACCCTGAATATATATTGGCTTAATCAGTTTTTTAAATACTGGTAAAAAATCAGGTTGATCAAACGGTATGGGATCAATATTATGGGTACCATTCAACACGTTTGATAACAATGAAGCGGTATAATAGTAGGTATTATTAAACCTCAGTTGATCCAAAAACACATCAGAAAACTGAATTTCTCCTAGTAATGCTTTCCTACATTGCTTTACATGATTAAGCTGTTCTTCAGTACTTTCTGCTCTTTCATGGGACACCCACTCTTCAGTGTGATCAGCTAAAGCATTGATGTGAAGAACTAGTTCCTCTCTATCCATTATCCAATATTTAATTCCTTACAAGCCCTGTAGATATCTTTCCAACCATCTCTAGGTTTAACTACTGTTTCCAAATACTCTTTCCAGACAACCGCATCTTGCACTGGGTCTTTCACGATAGCACCTACCAGTCCTGAAGCCATATCATTTACAGTGAGTTTTCCATTGCCAAAATGAGCCGCCAATGAAAGCCCGCTATTCACCACTGAAATAGCCTCTGCCGTACTCACTGTACCTGTAGGTGATTTGATTTTTGTTCTACCATCTTCAGTTACTCCATTCCTAAGCTCTCTAAAAATCTGAACAACTCTTTGAATCTCCTCTAGCTTAGGCAATTCAGCTGGTAACTCTAGTGTTTTCAAACTACTAGCCACTCTTGTTTTTACAATATTGACTTCCTCCGCCGCTGTATTTGGCACAGGCAAAATCACTGTATTAAACCTTCTTTTTAAAGCTGAAGAAAGTTCATTAACTCCTTTATCCCTATTATTGGCTGTTGCGATTACATTAAAGCCCTTAACTGCTTGTATTTCCATGGCTAACTCAGGTACTGGCAGCGTTTTCTCACTTAAAATAGTAATTAATGTATCTTGTACATCAGCTGAAATTCTTGTTAATTCTTCCACCCTTGCTATCTTTCCTTCCTGCATCGCTTTCATCAATGGTGTGCTGACTAGGGCTTCTGGTGTTGGCCCTTCTGACAATAACTTGGCATAATTCCATCCATAACGAATGGCTTCTTCACCGGTTCCAGCCGTACCCTGAATCAACAAAGTTGGGTCTCCCGTGATAGCTGCTGTAATGTGTTCTGACACCCATGATTTTCCTGTACCCGGAATGCCATATAACAATAATGCACGATCAGTAGTCAGTGTAGCTACGGCTATTTCCATGAGTCTTTGGTCTCCAATGTACTTGGGCACAATCTCAAATTTATTTTTGAGCTTACCGCCCATTAAATATTTTACAACCGACTGTGGAGACATCTGCCAGCCAGTTGGGATATGCCCTGAATCAACTGCTTTCAGGTTTTCAAATTCTTCTGCAAATTCTTGAGCTGCGTTCTGTCTTAATATGCTCATTTTAATTAGGGTTAATGATTCAGTATTTTTTTGATCTTCAAACTATTTTTCACCAATTGATAGAAATGCTTATCCCACAACTTATGGTCTTTTGAACCTTTCGCTTTCTCATTATACTTATCTAACACTTCTTCTGACTCTGGAGCTAAATGAATAGCCGCTAACTTGGCCAATTGTTGCAATACGTTGTAATAGGTAGTTTCTATGATCCCATAGGTATTCATAATCAGTTCTTTTGAAAAGGCGGGAGACCAGTATTCATGATTATCCAATGGGCCTGCAGCCAAAAGATTAGCATCTGCCAACCATTTTTTCCTGATGGCATAAGATTCAAATGTTTCTTTTTCCAATAACGAAAACAATTCAAAACTATGTTCCATTTCTAGCTCAGAGATCAATTGAGTAGCCAATTCTTTGTCTTTATGTTTTTTTGCACTTTGAACTAATGCTTCTCTAAAAATAGGTTTTAATTTTCCTTCTACCTTAATTTTAAAATCAGATTCTCCTAAGAAATACCACAGGGCTTCTTTATAACCTTTTTTAAAAAAACCAGCCCAAAAATGGAAAGGAATCCAAGTTAAAAATAGGGATAGCCAATACAACTTTGGATCTTCAAATAGGCCTATATCATAATTTTTTGGATCAATTCCATACCGCTGTTCCATGATATCAACCGTGAAAAAATCATCTGGCTCTTCTGGGAGGTTAATCACTACTTGATCTGCCCCCACTAACCCAAGCATTCCTGATCTCTTTTTAGTTCCAAAATACTTACTTACCTGAGTGGTGGTCTGCTGATATAGTTCACTGGTTGTGTCTCCCAATAAGGTAGCCACAATTAATTCTCTTGCTTCTCTTTCTCCTTTTTTTTCTTTCGTTTTATAGCTAAACTCTTTCTGATAAAGTAATGTTAATTCTTCCTTATCAGACTGTTGATAAGTCTCAGATATAATTCCTAAAAAGCCCTTTTTAGCTGCAATAGATTCCGTTTTCCAAGTAGACATCAAAAGCGATAAGGTATCTTCATTTTGGTATTTACGTTTCTCCTCAAAATAAGCTTTTCGTTCCTCTAACCTTCCTTCCTCCCAAACCATACTGTCTTCTTTTAACAAAGGAAATTGGTAAGTTGTATCTATAGAAAGGATCCATTTACCCTTTTCACCGATCACATTGACAACTTTCCTTTTGGTGTCTTTGGAGAAACCATTGGTCATCTTCAATATTTTTAAAATAGTATCAGCATTGATAATCCAATGGTTTTCAATTAAAGTATCTAGCCAAAAATTCAACAGGCTCTCTTTTACTGTTTGATCTAAATTTTCTATTTCAAAAAGTAATTGCAAAATTTCTTTTTCACCAACCTGAAGGCTTTCTTTAATGATTGGTAAATCTATGTCATGACCAATTAGGCTGTACTGCTCACCTGCTTCTTGATAAAAGGTTGCATAAGAACAAGTTTGTAGAAACTTCTCTTCCGCTGATGTTAAATGACTACCGGTCATTAAGTTTTTGATTTGCTCAGGCAATAAATCTTCATCCAGTACTTTTTTATCAGTCCCAATGAGTGCTATTTCTTTTAAGTGTTGCCACATGGTTATAAAACTTTATATTCATGATCCAAAAATAAACCCAAAGGGATCACCTCATCATTTCGGATGATTCCAGCCATGTTACAAGCTCTATTTCCAGTTATAGAGAGCCACTTCATGCACTTTTCTTTATTGAATCCGCTCCATAAAGGAGCTGCCCGCTCGTCCTTATCTAATATGAACCACCTTTTGTCTTTTTTATACATTCTTGATTCTTTCAATAAAAAAGCATGGTCATTAGCCCAAGGGTTAATCTTAATTGTTTCTAATTTCTGAAGGGTTACTGCCTGCCAGTCATTCTGAAACATCAGTCCATTGGATAATTGATCTGATGTCTTATTTAACATTTTAACAATCGCTCTATTTGGCTGTACCGAAGGGAAGTATGCTAACTCTGCTTCCATCATTACTCCAGGAACTATAATAGATTCAAAAGTGGAGAAACGAGTAGCAAAGTTTAAGATAAGCGCAGATTGATTTTTCTCAGCCCCGATCAGAAAACTTCGCTGTACACTCAAGCCATCTGCTTCTTCGGTAATTTGACCTACTACTAACCAATTGTCTTTAACTGTTTCCGCATCTGCATTTGCCATCAATTCTTTGCTAGATTGACTCCAACCTGATAGATTTCTAACGGTTATTTGCCAGAGCGGATCTAGTTGATCATAATTTTTAAAGGTTTGTAACAGCAGGTAAAGTTTACCAATTATTTTAAGGGCTTGATCTTCCCATTTTTGATTGCTAAAGTCTAAATTTTTTAAAGTATGGACCCAGCCTGCTAAACCGGGAGCTTTAGCATCTATCATTCTAGCTGCTACCCTTTCAAAATATTGAGAAGACTTATTGGGTAAATCCAAAATGCCAATTCTAATCAAATCTTTTAACCAAAGCTCAAGTTCATCAACCCCCAGCCGAACACTTTCAAGTCGCTTTGCTTGCGTTTTTTGTTTGTTTTGTAAAGATTTTTCATCGCCTTCTGAAGATATCTCCTTCGGTTCTTCTTTTTTTTCTTGTCGTTCTAGTCTTTTAACAAGCCAACTGCTAACCCATTCTGGTTCGGAAATACTAGGTATATTATCAGGATCTTGACTATGTAATAACAACAAGCCAATGGCATGTTTACAAGGAAACTGCCTTGAAGGGCAACTGCACTTAAATGCCACTGAACCAAGGTCTATTTGTGTATAATAGGGTTTTGCCCCACTTCCTTTTATCTCCCCCCACAATGCTCGATCACTTTTACCAAAATTCTGCCATGAATTTTCAGAGGATAATTTCTTACCAGCATTATAAGCTGCTGGAGTTGGGGCTAATGTTTTTATTTGTTCTTCGTTAATCAAAAATCTTGATGGAGTTTATGAGGATGCTTCGTCTCTTCAATATTAGTGAAAAAATGGAGGAATTATGACTTACTACGTGTAATTAATTCTGAATTAGTGGGAAATGGTTATTAACTTAATTGTTAATCAAACATTCCAGGAAATTCCTCAGGGCAATTGCGTGTTAGATTTTAATCCACATTAGAAATTTGATACAACTGTAACTAACAGTCTTTTAGTTACTTAAGAATTTTCTACCTACCACTCATCATAATTACCAATTGAGATTTTTTCAACATCTAATTGGCTTGTAATTTTAAAATTATGGAAGTGAGACCTAATAATTGTTCATTTCCATGTTACGCGAAATTCTACTCATAAACAAACTAAATGATGAAAAAGAAAATAATCCTGCTTGCTATATTTTTTACTGCAAGCATTCTGTTTTCAGGTTCTCTCCAAGCTCAACGGAGAAAAAAGAAAGCACCTGTTACCAACTCAACAAGTAGTAAGGGAAATATCACTAAAGAAACTTTTAGTGGAATCAATTTCCGATCTATTGGCCCTGCTTTCATGTCAGGTAGAATAGCCGATATTGCTTTCCACCCTGAGGATGAAAGTACCTGGTATGTTGCCGTAGGCTCTGGTGGTGTTTGGAAGACAGAAAATGCTGGAATCACTTGGGAGTCACTATTTGATGGTCAAGGTTCTTATTCTATAGGTTCTGTGACCATAGATCCCAATAACCCGCATACTATCTGGGTAGGAACTGGTGAAAATGTAGGGGGACGTCACATGGGTTATGGAGATGGGATTTATAAAAGTGAAGATGATGGAAAAACATGGAAAAATATGGGACTTAAAAATTCTCAACATATTTCTACTGTCATTATCCATCCAGGTAATTCAGATGTTGTCTACGTAGCAGTGCAAGGCCCGCTGTGGAGCAAAGGAGGAGAAAGAGGCTTCTATAAGACAACCGATGGTGGTGAAACATGGAAAAAAACATTAGGGGATAATGAATGGACTGGTGTAACAGACATAGTAACAGATCCTAGGAATCCTGATTTAATATATGCAGCTACCTGGCAAAGGCACCGAACAGTTGCAGCCTATTTAGGTGGTGGCCCTAACACTGCCCTTCATAAAAGTACTGATGGGGGTGAAACTTGGGAAAAATTAACTAAAGGCCTACCTACCTCTAATATGGGGAAAATTGGCCTAGCAATTTCTCCTCAGCAACCAGATGTATTGTATGCCGCTATAGAATTAGACCTACGAACAGGTGGGGTTTACAAATCGACTAACAGAGGCGCTTCATGGAATAAAATGTCTGATGCTGTTTCAGGTGCTACTGGCCCACATTATTACCAAGAATTATATGCTTCTCCTCATCAGTTTGACAAATTGTATTTAGTGGATGTGAGAATGCAAGTTTCAGAAGATGGCGGAAAATCGTTTAGAAGAATGAATGAAGAATATAAACATTCTGACAATCATGCCATTGCTTTTAAGAAGGATGATCCAGATTATATTCTCGTAGGAAGTGATGGTGGACTTTATGAATCTTTTGACGGTGAAAAAAACTGGAGACATATAGACAATCTTCCAATTACACAATATTATAAAGTGGCAGTAGATGACACAAAGCCATTTTACAATATTTATGGAGGGACTCAAGATACCAATACCCATGGTGGCCCATCACGTACGGATAACTTACATGGAATCAGGAACGCAGATTGGTTCATTACCGTTTTTGCTGATGGCCATCAGCCAGCCACTGAGCCTGGCAATCCAGATATTGTTTACTCTACTTGGCAACAGGGAAATTTAGTTAGAACTGATAGAACCACAGGTGAAATAGTTTATATCAAACCTCAGCCTGAAGCAGGAGAAGATTACGAAAGGTATAATTGGGATGCTCCTATTTTAATCAGTCCTCACAAGCCTACTAGGCTTTATCACGGCTCTCAACGTGTTTGGAAGTCTGAAGATAGAGGTGATACTTGGACAGCTATTTCAAGTGATTTAACCAAAGATTTAGAAAGAGTTGCACAACCTATTATGGGCAGTGTTCAAAGCATTGATAATCCTTGGGATTTATTAGCAATGTCAAGCTATAGCACTATTACTTCTTTAGCAGAATCCCCAAAACAAGAAGGTTTATTGTATGCTGGAACTGATGACGGGATTCTTCAAATCACGGAAGATGGTGGCAATAACTGGAGAAAAGTGAATGTAGGTGCAATCCCGGGAATTCCAGCCACGGCATTTGTCAACGATATCAAAGCTGATTTATATGATGCCAATAAAGTATATGTGGTATTGGACAATCACAAATTTGGAGATTTTAAACCTTATTTAGTAAAAAGTAACGATAAGGGAAGAACTTGGCAAACTATGAATTCTAATTTACCCGACAGGACACTATTGTGGAGAATTGTACAGGATCATGAGCGTTCTGACTTATTTTTCTTGGCAACAGAATTTGGTATTTACTTCACACTTAATGCGGGCTCTTCTTGGACACAATTCACAGGAAGTTTACCAACCATTTCATTCCGTGACCTAGCTATTCAAAAGAGAGAAAACGATTTAGTTGCTGCATCTTTTGGTAGAAGTTTCTACGTTTTAGATGATTATAGTTTCTTAAGGGAAGTATCAGAGAAGAAGCTTAATAACGAAGGGTCACTCTTTCCTATAAGAAAAGCTTACTGGTATATTGAAAGAGGGATTTTAGGGTTTAGTGAAAAGGCAAATAAAGGGGCGGCTTATTATAATGCCAAAAACCCCGACTTTGGAGCAACATTTACCTATTACTTGAAAGACGACTACCAAACTGATAAGGAAATCAGACAATCAGCTGAAAAAGAAGCCCTAAAAGCTAAGAAAGCAGTAGGGTTTCAAGGATGGGATGCGTTAGCAACTGAAGCTAAGCAACAAAAACCTACTATTTGGTTGACTGTAAAAGATCTCAGCGGTAAGGTAATTAGAAGAATAAAAGGTTCTACTAAAAAAGGAATGCATAGAATTGCCTGGGACCTACGCTACCCAGCTACTAATCCATTGAGAATCAATGCAGGTATAGATCCTAATAATTTACCACAAGGCCAAATGGTAGCTCCTGGTAAATTCACCGTAAGTTTATCTAAACAAATAGATGGTGTAGTGACTATCCTAGATGGACCAAGAGAGTTTGAGGTAGTTCCTTTAAGAGAAGGAGCCCTCCCTAGTGCCTCTCCTCAAGAGGTGGCTAGTTTCTGGCAAGAAATAGCAGACTTTCAAAAAAATACCAGTGCTTTAACTCTTGAATTAAACAATGCAGTGGCAAGGTTAAAAGCAATGAGTATTGCTCTAGACAGAACAACCTCTTCACCTGGGAATTTAGACAAGCAAATGCATGATGCGATGATTGAAGTATTAACCCTTAATGAAGAATTAAATGGGGATCCGTTAAAAATACAAGTTGGCGAAAAGAACAATCCAACTATTGCAGATAGGATAAACCATGCTTCTACTGGAACAAGGTTATCTACTTATGGCCCTACTCCTTCACACAAAAGAAGTATGGAAATAGCTAAAGAAGAATATCGTAAATTGTCCCAAAAAGCTAAGGGTTTATTGAATGGTAAAATCCCTAGTTTAGAAAAACTATTAAGAGAAGCGGGGGCTCCTTGGATAGAAGGGCAATCTATCCCAATAAAATAAGCCCTATTTAAAAAGGTTGATTCATTAAGCCTTTAGTCCTCAGGTTTAATGAATCAATCCTTTATTTTTGTAGTGATTTGTTAAAAAAATCAGTCATTTGTGCAATAGCCTCACTGTCTTTCATAAGCCTGCTACTTTTGTCCTTTAGCTGATTCTGAATTAATTTCTTTTTTGCTGGGTTGGTTGCTAATGTTACCGCCAGGTCAATATACTCTTCATTATTATCCACCACACAGCTTATCAACTCCATTTGTCGATATATACTATTTACAATCCTGCCTTTTGGATATTTTGACGGCATTGTAACTATTGGTATTCCATTCGATAAAATCTCAAAACTATCAGAAACACCTAGTCCAGAATGAGGTGTATCCAGTACAAGATCTGTCTTCCTTAATAAAGCCCAATATTTCTCTTCTGTCATGTTTTCTAAAAAGCAAACTCTATTTGCCAGTAACCCCAATGAGTTTTCAAACCTTGATTTTATTTGACTTGTGATTGACGAATGTTTATCTCCTATAAAAACAACTTGTGCTTGGGTATCTTTCATTAAGATACCTTTTAATATTTCATCAAAATCTGGATGTATCTTTGTTAGTTCCTGAGTACATACATATAGACTACACTCCTCCAATAGTTGATCATCAATCTGTTCAATCGATATTTCAGGAATTTTAAAGGCATTATAATAAATTGGCATTTTTTTAAAAACAACCAACTGCTCACTATAACATTCCTGGCTTTCTTTAGTCTCCAAGAAAGATGAAGAAAGGTAATAATCCACATTGGAAATCCCAGTGCTTTCAGGTATTCCCCAGCTAGTACATTGTACTTTAGCCAACCTTAAATGCGGTAGATAATAATTGAGATAATCCGTTCCAACTTCCCAATAATGTAGTAAATCAAATTTGGCATTTAAGATTGTTTGAGCGGCATAATCAAAACGTTTAGGTAAGCTCAGGAATCCAACTTTCATATTTTGAATGGCCGGTTCTAAAACCCGATAGCCATGAGGCAGGCTACAAATCACCGTTATTTGAAATTGCTCATTATCTAAATTGTTCACTAAACCTCCCATTGCTTTAATAAACGCTCCTTCTTTCCCTGCAGTAACTACAAAACCAATATGAGGTTTTTTAGATACCTCCCTATTCTCAATAACAGGTAAAGAAGTTTGGTTAAGGGCGGATAATTTTTGTTTTGCTACCAGCTTTTCATTTTCATTTAATGCTAAACCAGTAAATGAACGAAAACTCATCAAATGCAATTTAGAGGGGTCTAACTTTATTTTATCGCAAGTAGAAACAGCTTTCAACACTTGCTTTTCAAATTGCTTCAAGTGCTTATTGTCTGTATAAATTTTAGGGAAAATTGTACTTAGCTTTAAGTTTAGTAAACCATCATCAACTGTGGACTCTAAAAGTAGACTATAAATATACTTGGCCTTTTCTATTTGTCCTCTGTCCTCAAAAAGCTGAGCTAATCGATAATGGGAATCCTTAAATCCTACAGTATTGTTTATTGTTTTTTCATAATGTTCAATAGATTGGTCAAATTCTCCAAAGAATTCATAAAGTAATCCTAACTTAAAATTCACTTCCAAATGATCTGGATCAATTGACAAACAACTATTAAAATAATTCAATGCTTGATCTTCTTTACCCATTTCTTGGAACATATCTCCCAAATAGAACAATGCTTCTAAGTATTTTGGATTAAGTGCAATCGCTTTCTCATAATATTGAATTGCTTCTAGGTACTTCCCGGACAAACGCAAGGTATTACCCACGTGAAAGTATCCCTCATGATAATCTTCCTTTACTTTTAAAGATTGCTGATGACTTTCTAATGCTTGGGTAAAGTTCCTATTTCTTAGATAGGCTTCCCCTAAGTTTGTAAAATACTTCTCATTATGTGAATCAACTTTAATGGCTTGCTTAAAATATTTAATGGCTTGTTCAAATTTATTTTGTTGTGCATTGACCAATCCTAATAAATGATGTATTTCAGCATTCTCAGGTGATTCACTCAACACCTTTTGATAGGCTTTTTCTGCGCCTGCCAAATCATTTGAACGATGTAATTGGCTAGCTTCTTCTATTAACTGTTGCAGGTATGGGTTCAAGAAAGTAATTTTTATTAAAGTTGTAACGTCTATTCTTCTGTTAATCCATCAAATGTCTTTTAATGACTAACCATAGAAGTATGACACAAAACTACATCAAAAGTTAAGTTAGGCAATCATTTTAAAAGTCAGGCTTTTTCAGTAATCACCTCTTTTTTACACTTTAGAATAAATTAGAAATTGAAAAGTACTTCCCACTCAATATTGGTTATTTAATCCAAATGATGCAATAGAAATTTGATGCAAACCATAACTAACAGTCATTTATGATTTTCTCTTAAAAGTCTAATGCATCATTCGGGTTTAACAATACTTATTTACTAAAAAATAGATAAATCCAATGAACCAACCCCGACCCAAGGGTACGTGGTATAATCTATGGGCAATAATTTAATGATCGACTCAGCGCCTCCGCAGAGAAAGCTATAGCGCTCGCAGAAGAGTTGGGGCGCCCGGCCAGGGGAATTAATATCCCTTAGGGATTAAAAAATGCCCCTGTATTACAATTCTCCTTAACGTTTACCTTCATATCAAAAATTAATACTTCGGCTTTTTAAACGCTACAAGATCATAATCCTTGAAAGTTTTCTGCTTATAGCTGGACAATCTTTATCAACAGCCTTATTTTTGATCTAAGAAATCATAGAAATAACCAAGTGTAATATGACAATCCAAGAAATAGAACAGAGACTAATAGATGGCAATGAAAAATTTGTTGCTAACAAATTAGAAGGGAAATTACAGGACAGCAATAGAAGGGAAAGCCTTACCAAAGGGCAAGAACCTTATGCTATTATTTTAAGTTGTGCTGATAGTAGAGTAGTCCCAGAATTAGCTTTTGATGCTGGTTTAGGAGAAATTTTTGTCATACGGGTAGCTGGTAATGTAGCAAATACCTCATCAATTGCCAGTATAGAATATGCAGTTGCACATTTAGGTTCAAAAATAATTGTAGTCCTAGGCCATCAGAGCTGTGGTGCAGTAACTGCGGCAGTACAAGGAGGAGATAATGGGTATCACTTAAATCACTTATTATCACATATTACTCCTGCAATAGCCGCTTCACCAAGTGGGGCTGAAATTAATGACATCGTTAAAAAGAATGCAGAACTAACTGCTTCAGAACTAATAAACAGGTCAAGTATTATTCAAAAAGCTGTAGATAGTGGAGAAGTTAAAATTGCTCCAGCTTACTATAATTTAGATACTGGGAAAGTTGATTTTTTATAAAATTCTAATTTGAATAAAGCTGTAGGTCATTTTACAGCTTTATTCTGCCCCTTAACCCCAGGGCTGTTAAGTTCTTAATTGGCAAATAATTTCGCTAATATTTGCACTGGCTATAAGTTGAGCATCCTTTATCGACTAGGTTCGGTTAACCCTATGGAAATTAATAGCCATTGAGCTGATGACCGATTGGTTAATTGGCCCATTGGGTATGCCTGCCATGGTTATGTTCATTTTCTTGCCAATAACCAAGGGGCTTTTGGGAAACTATACCCTCTTGGATTTGATCAAATAAGCTGGGTTGGTTCCGTTTTACCTGGATCAAATAATGGTTTCCCGTCC
>CALGOB010000090.1 GCA_937958005.1 uncultured Cyclobacteriaceae bacterium | reverse complement strand
GGGGCAAAAGATAGAGGTATTTCACAACGGACAGCATCCTTTTTCTGATACGAAAAAATAATTGAAAGCCTGATTCTGCCCTCAAGAATGCTTAACTTAGTAGCATTGCAAGATGCCCAACTAGGGAATTAATATCTCTTTGGGAATGAACCAACCCCGACCCAAGGGTACGGGATATCTATGGGCAATAATTTAATGATCAACTGAAGAGTCGGGGTTCCCGACCAAGGGAATTAATATCCCTTAGGGATTAAAAATATAGGATGTTGATAGATCGCCTTGTTTAAATCAATTCAATCAAATAAATACTGTTGAAATCACAAAAAATAAGGTTGTGAAGCTCTAAACAACCATGATTGGTAAGACTAAAAAAAGCAAGATCTCTTGCAGAAGACCTTGCTTAGACGAAAATAGTCGTCAGGTTAATAAATAAAAAAACATCCTATTTATTAAGTACCTAAATCAAACGTTCTATTATACCTAAATTGGTATAATAGAACTTTAAAAATAAGCAAAATTAATCAACCCACACAGTTCCGAATAGAGCCAAGATTATAGCACTCTTTCTTGATTCATAGATATCAAAATAAAATGAAAAATAGGCAATCTAATAATGAATCGCATTATTCAAAGTGAAGTGTCCAATTGAATATTACGTGCAGATAATCCTGTATAAGTTTCAACCAATTCAAATAGAATATGACTACCTGGTTTTATAGTTCTATAACCCTCCCCAGGAATAGCGGTAAAATTAAAAAATATTAAACCATTTACTTCATTGGACTGAATATAGCCATTTCCTGTTTTGAAATTAAAAGAATCCACAACCCCTTTCCTATTGGGCAATCTTCTTTTTTCACCAGAACTTATAGACCATTCTTGCTGCGGAATTCTAATTTTTTTAACATGGTCATTGTTAAACGCTTCATAACTATAATAATCCATCTCTTGCATGACCATACGTAGATCCATTCTCAATTCTTCTATAGTAGGCCTACCAACAAAATACCAACCGTTATAAACTTTATAAATCTCTAAATTTGGTTTCAATACAAAAGTATATGGTAATGACCTAAATGCATACTCTCCTTCTGTTTCGTCCAATAAATTTAATTGCTTGATAAGCGTTCTATTCTGATCACTTAGAAATGACCAACTTGCTCCCAAGCCAGCTTTAAAAGCGGCTGAAACTTTAGGTTCATCTGCACTAACAGATAAGAGTTTACAAAAGTTAACTTGAAGTTCGTTCTGAAAACTAACTAAACCTTTGAATTGCTGTTGGTCTCGCGGACAAAAAAAACCTCTTGAAAAGATAAGTATAACCGGGTATCCATCTTTAAAACCATATCTTTTATCTGCTTCACTTTGCTTAGTGAATGAGGACAATTTCCTAACCTTCCCTTGCTCGTCTGGCAATTCAAAATCTGGAATCCTGTCTCCTATCGATAATGTTTTTGGCATATTTATTCTAATGGTTTAAGGTCTTGTAAAATAGTAGGGATTAGCTCAGATACTGTTGGGTGAATATGTACAGATCTCGATATCACAGTATATGGAGCATCAGCATACATAATATCAAGTAACGAATGAATAATCTCGTCACCTTCTATTCCTAGAATGGAAGCACCTAAAATCTTTTTTGATTCTGCATCTACTAATATCTTTATAAAACCATTTGTTTCGCCTTTTTCTTTAGCTCTTGCAATTCTTTTCATAGTCCTAGTGCCAATCAAAGCCTTCTTTCCTGACTTTCTCACTTGCTCCTCAGTCATTCCAATTCTGGCTAGAGCAGGGTCTATATATAACCCATAACAAGTAATACGATCACTCACTTTCCGATGATCATCATCAAAGAGATTCGCCGCTGCTATCTCAAAATCATTGTAAGCAGTGTGTGTAAATGCACCATTCCCATTACAATCCCCCAGAGCCCAAACTCCTTCTACTGATGTTTTCAACTCATCATTAATTTTAATAAACCCTCTCTCATCTATAGCTATATCAGTATTCTCTAATCCCAGATCATCTGTATTAGGTACTCTTCCAACTGCCAACAGTAAATGACTCCCTTCTATCTTTTTACTTTTCTCGTCACAATCTACATTAACCAGCACCTTATCACCATTCATTTCTGCGCTTAGACAGGAAGCATTTAATTGCAAATCTATACCCTCTTGCCTTAGAATATTAGCAATTTCATCAGACACATCTTGATCTTCTCTTTTCACCACTCTATTGCCTTTTTCGATGATGGTTACCTTACTTCCAAACCTGCTAAACATTTGGCCAAATTCCAGGCCTATGTAACTCCCTCCTACTACAATTAAATGTTCTGGAACATAATCTATTTCCATTAAAGAAGTATTGGTCAAAACCTTCACTCCATCATATTCAGCTGGTACACGCGGCCTTCCTCCTACATTAATAAATATTTTATCTGCTTTGAGTTCTAAACCATTTACATCTACTATTTTATTACTTTTAAATCTAGCATGCCCAGTAAAAACTGTAATATTTTCCGTTTTTCTCATCCAGTTTTCAACACCATTTGTAGATTGTCCAACAATAGCATCTTTTCGGGCTTTGACTTTTTTCATATCTACCTTAATATCGCCAGATATATCAACACCAAAATCTGCAGCTCGTCTAGCCATAAATGCCGCTTTTGCACTCGCCACCATCGTTTTGGTTGGGGTACATCCATCATTTACGCAAGTTCCGCCAAATTTACTTTTTTCAATGACAGCAGTCTTAAGTCCTTCTGCAGCACACCTAGCAGCCATAGAGGGGCCTGCCTGTCCTGTACCAATTACGATAACATCAAATTTTTCCATCTAATTCCTTGTGTTTTAATCAAAATTCCATTGTAACTTAATCAAAACTAAGTAGTATTTACTTCAAGTTCAACATTCGGAAAAGTCTATTAAGGTATCTATCATTTTATGTTTAATGGTGAATGTATAAACGCTAGGGTTAGCAACTGTTTAAAAACCAATCAAATAACTATAGATTATTCAAAAATCCATGAAAGTATTCTACGAATCAATATTCAACAAAAGTAAAAATCATCTTTCTGATTATAAAAGACTTACGACAACAAAAGATGCACCAATTAAACATTATTTAAAAACCCGCATTGATGATTGAAATAAATATGAAGCAACTCAGTTTAAGTATTTAGAATTATGAGAATATTTAATAAGATTATCTATTAACTTAAAGGAGATATCAATTGTGAAGCATATGAAAAAGATCATTTTCTTATTTTTTGGTTTGTTTTGTTTATCAAATGGGTTTGCCTGCTCTGTTCTTTATTACATAGATGAGTCTACAGGGAAAATCTATGTAGCAAATAATGAAGACTATTGGTACAGTACTGAAGCATACATTCAAATTGTACCAAAATCAAAAAAAGCATACGCACGCTTATGGTATGGGTGGGATAATTTTGCACAAGGTGGCGTTAATGAACACGGGTTGTTTTTCGATGGTGCTGTAACTCCTGACCAACCCATGCCTGAAGGACATAAGTCAGCGTTGAAAAATGCTGGTGACAAAGTTTTAGCATATTGTAAAGATGTAAGAGAAGCACTTAATTACTTAGAAAAAAACAAAACAGCTTATCATAATGCACATCTTATGTTTGGTGATAAGACTGGAAACGCAGTGGTTATCGAATGGGTAAAAGGAGAAAGAAAGGTAATTCATATTAAAGAAAATCATTTAACGATGACTAATTTCCTTTTAGCTGAACCTTTAGCTGGTAATTTCCCCTGTAGGCGATACCATTCAATAGAAGAAAATATCAAAAAGCTACAAAAAGAGACTTCTTTAGGTTTTCCGCAGGTTGGTAACCTTATTAGTAATGCAGTTCAGTTACCTACTAAGGACAAAGACGGAAAAACTGGCGGCACCTTATATTCCTCATTTATCAACTTAACAGACATGGAAATGATGTTAATATATAAACTTAATAATAAGAAATTAATAAAGCTCAATCTCAAAAATGAGTTTAATAGAACTAAAAAACATAAAATTGAGCTTGAAAAATTAGGAGTCTAAAATTTACTTTACTAATAATATCAATTAAGCTTCATAAAGGCAGGGCAAACGCATTTAAAAAATTCGGACGCCTTAACGAGCTATCCGCTATATCTTTTTTGCCAGAAAAAGGCAAAAAAGGATGCCGTCCGGCGTGGAGCGCTGCTATCTCGGCCGCGCGTTCCATACATCATCTAGCGATTAGAAAAGTTAAATGCGTTTGCCCTGGTCATAAAGGGGCATTTAAAAGCCTGTACTTTCTTTGACCAATATTTCCTAATAGTTTCTACAGCCTGATTCATTAAATTTGATACTTTATGAAAAACCCAGCAATAAGATGGTAGTAAATTTCAGTTTAAATAAGGAATATTTTATAAGAATAAACAAAGCACTTACGTATATTGACGAGCATTTAGATAGCCAATTAAACCTACCATTATTAGCAGAAGTTGCCAGTTATTCACCCTACCATTTTCATAGGGTATTTAAGGAAATAACTAAAGAAACGATCAACCAGTATATTCAAAGAAAACGAATTGAAAAAGCCGCATCTATCCTCCTAAGAAAACAAGAAATTAGCATTTCAGAGTTGTCATTAATGTATGGATTCAATAGTAATTCCGCATTCACAAGACTTTTTAAAAATTTTTATGGAATCAGCCCTTCAGAATTTAGAAAATTAAGTCCTAGTAAATTTAGCAAGATCAGTAAAGTAAAAAGCAAGAATGGTCAAGTCTCTGTTTCATTTGAAGAATACATTTGTAACCTAGAGAATCAAATGAATTGGATAATTATGAACTCAGAAATTTCTGTTAAAGAACTGGATAAAATGAATCTAGCATATACACCTATAATTGGTGTTAGTAACATAGGCCTTGGCTTTCAAAAACTTATAGCATGGGCTCAACCTAAAGGTTTTATGGACCTACCTGAAACTCAAATGCTTGTTATTTATCATAATAGCTTTAAAATCACTACACCTGATAAAATAAGAATGAGTATTGCTATTAAATTGAAAGAACCAATTAACTCAACTGGAGAAATCATGCCTAAAATTATTGAAAAAGGAAAATGCGTTGTTGGTAGATTTGAGCTACTACAATCTGAGTTTGAGCAAGCTTGGACAGGATTATTTATATGGCTCAATGAAAAAGGTTATCATACAGCAAATAAAGACAGTTTTACTATCCTTTATAACGATTACAGACAACATCCCGAAAAAAAATCTATTGTAGATTTATGCATTCCAATCAGTTAAACCCGAATGATGCATTAGACTTTTAAGAGAAAATCATAAATGGCTGTTAGATAACTGCTTAAATTCTTAATTGCAATGCAGCCATTATCTCAATTGTGGTAAGTAAGTAATTAGGGTCTCCCTGAATTAAAAAAAATGACAAAAACCCTTGTTTAAAGTGTTTTGAAGTACACTTATCCTTTTATATATAAATTCAATACCTCGGGTTTTTAAGGATTCTAGCAAAAAGTGAGGTATTGGTGTTTTTTAAATTTAAAATCAGTGCAATACTTATTGTGAAAATAAGCTCAAATTGATCTTTGACCCCTCATTTTGTTTTATTCGTCATGAAATAGTTATGTTTTTTATGTC
>CALGOB010000089.1 GCA_937958005.1 uncultured Cyclobacteriaceae bacterium | reverse complement strand
TGTTTTTATAGATCAATACCACAGCCAAGTGGGGCAACCAACGGCGATATTTTATACCGAAGGTGTCTTCTTTAAATATAATCGGGCTTCGAGCCCGACTATATTTAGCCAAGTGAAGAAAACCTACTGGCCCTATATTGCCCGAAGTGAAATAAACCAGAAAGTTAAATAACTAATAATCAGAATAATAAATGATCTTTAATTTGTATTACAACATAGAAGGTTTTTAGTTCAAGCCTTACTTTACGAACAGGAATTAAAATAATTAGGGTCTGTCTATAAAGTCAAATTCTCGCCCATGATTGTGTCCTCACAATCGTTTATCCATCATTTAGAAGGAGTTTGTGGGGGAAACAAACTCAGGCGAAAGGTATATTATGGACAGGCCCTAATTAATTTTAGCTCGGTTTTTTTGATAATGATCCTTACCTATGAACTTCATATAAATTAGGTTCAATCACTTTCCTCAAATGGTTTATTTCACCAAGGGAAAGATTCTTTACTTGAAGGGATCTTAATAAATCGTTGAGTTGTTGCTTATTTCTAATCCCAGCAACTATAGAACTAACTGCTGGGTGGTTGATTACATATTTCATCGCAACTGTAGAAGCAGTCACCTTGTTATCGTTTGCCACTTTATTTACAGCATCATTTATCAATTGTACTTCATTTACTTCACGAGTCAGGTACTTTTTGGGACTTTTCCCAGCTAAAATTCCTTGAGCAAGCACACCTCTAGCTAAAACACCAATTTGATGTGATTTAAGCAAATCGAAGCAGGTTTCTTCAGGTCTTCTGTCCAATAAACTATACTGCATCATGACACTGGAAATGTTAGACAGCTTCACATACTCCCTGATGACATTCGGTCTGATAGAAGAGATTCCGTAATATCTGATTTTGCCTTCTTTCTTTAATGTTTCAAAAGCTTCAATAGTTTCTTCTATTGGATCTTCTATCATTCCTCCATGCAGTTGATAAAGATCTATGTAATCAGTTTTTAACCTTATTAGGCTTTTTTCTACAGCCTTTAATATATAAGATTTACTGGGGTTCCAGTTCCAGCTATCTCCGCTGGGATCCAGTTCATTTCCAACCTTGGTAGCAATTATAAGCTCACTGCGAATACCGTGTAAAGCCTTCCCAATTACTTCTTCATTTTGTCCCTTTTGGTATAAATCAGCAGTGTCAAAAAAATTGATTCCTTGATCTATTGCTTGATGTATGAGGGGTTTTGCTTCTCTATAATCTTCACTTAGAGACATGCCGCCAAAAGTTATTTCACTGATTCTTAATTCAGAATTCCCTAAAATATGATATTTCATCTTTATTAAATATGGATTTCTATTAAATCACATCAATTATTTGAACTATAACTTATTATTCCTACTTTCTTTTATCTGTAGGGTTAAGCTCAATATCAAACATTATCACGGTTGATTTTTGTATAGATTAAACTCCTTCTAAATTCTACTTTTCTGAGCCTGTCAAAGTAATTATGAATTCATAATTACTAATGATTTGTTGAGAAACTTGAACAAAAAGGTAACAAAGTAACTGTAATCATTCTACCGTGATAAACTCTAATATATAGTGATATTATTTTTCTTTCATCCCTTTTAAAAAGAGACCACCCTATAGAACCGAACACTTCTTACATTAAAGTGTAAGGTGACGAAGCAAGGATATATAAGGATTCAATAATAAAGGTTAAATTAAATTTATCAAACAATCCTGTTAGCTCTTTTAGGTTTTAAGCTATGCCAATTAGTAGAATAGCTTTATCTTAAGCAAAAAATTAACCTAAGCTTCCATAATTATACCAATTTAGATTTAATTAAAAAACGATTCATAATATGTTAAACCTTGCCGTTGTTCTAGAAGACAGTGCTAGAAAGTATCCTGAGAAAGATGCCGTTATTTTCATGGATAAACACATTACTTATTCTCAATTAGACAAGATATCCAATCAAGTTGCTAATGGATTAAAATCATTGGGGATTGAAAAAGGGGACAAGGTTGCCTTAAGCTGTTTAAACTTGCCATTTTTTCCTATGGTCTATTATGGTATTTTAAAGGTGGGGGCAACAGTCGTGCCTTTGAGTGTCCTATTAAAAAATGATGAGATTGAGTATCACTTAAAAGATTCAGAAGCCAAAGCCTATTTCTGTTTTACGGGAACACCAGAATTGCCAATGGCCAAAGAAGGATACGAGGGGTTTCAAGAAACAGAAGTTTGCAGCCATTTTATAGAAATAACAGGAAAGGCAGAGCAACCATGTGCCATAGAAGGAGCAACTAATTTCTGGGGACTCTTACAAAACAGTTCTCCTGAATTTATCAGCGAGTCAACAGGGGCAGATGATTCTGCTGTGATTATATATACTTCCGGAACCACAGGAAAACCAAAAGGTGCAGAGCTCACACATTCAAACATGATGATGAATGCCGTTCTTTCAGCAGATATTACCAACTGTAGTAGTGAAGATAAACAGCTCATTGTTCTGCCTTTATTTCATATTTTTGGAATGACTGTACTCTTGAATGCAGGAGTTTATAGAGGGACTACCAACGTACTACTTCCTAGGTTTGATGCTGCTACAGTAATGAATTTAATGCAGGCTCATGAAATAACCATATTCGCTGGAGTGCCTACTATGTATTGGGCGCTTTTAAATCATGAGGACGAAAGTGTGGATATCAAGAAAATTTCGAGTCATTTAAGAACTAGCGTGTCAGGAGGTGCTTCCCTACCATTGCAAGTATTGGAAGACTTTGAAAAGAAGTTTGACGTTCCTATTCTAGAAGGATATGGGATGTCTGAAGGCTCTCCAGTAGTTACTTTTAACCATAAAAATATTGGGAGAAAGCCTGGTAGTATAGGAACTCCTGTATGGGGTGTTTCAGTGAAACTAGTAGACGGAAATGGAGATGAAGTCCCTGTTGGTGAAAAAGGAGAACTGATTTATAAAGGCCATAACGTGATGAAAGGTTATTACAAAAGACCTGAAGCGAATTCGAAAACCATCAAAAATGGTTGGTTATATTCTGGTGATATTGCCATAAAAGATGAAGACGGATTTTACTACATTGTAGATCGCACCAAAGACATGATAATTAGGGGAGGACTCAATGTTTACCCAAGAGAGGTAGAAGAACTAATGATGAAACACCCCGCAGTTTCTATGGTTGCAGTAATAGGAGTTCCACATGATAGAAATGGAGAAGAGATCAAAGCTTTTGTGGTCACCAGAGAAGGAGAGTCTGTGGATAAAGAAACTTTAACAGAATGGACCAAAGAACAAATTGCAGCTTATAAGTATCCAAGAATTATTGAGTTCGTTGATGCATTGCCGATGAGTGCGACCGGGAAAATTTTAAAGAAGGAATTAAGAAAGAATTAATTGCTTCAATATCTAAAAGATAATTGGAGCAATTAATTCCCTGCATATAGGGGCTTTGCTCCAACTATTCATCTGGCATGGAGCACCGTAGTATTTGATACGCTCCTCAATGCTATTAAATTAAGAATTTGGAGACCACCCAAATGGGTCGGGCCATCACGGTTACATGGTAACCTGTTCTACCCCTGGTCTGGGTTCTTGCTCCCCCCTTTGGCATGGAAGTTATTTCCGTGCCATGTATGTCTTTCATCTATTGTCTTTAATCTTTTATCTTTATTCTTAAATCTTAATAAGAAAACAAATAGCCAGTTTCCAATTAATAGTACAAATCATTTGATCATATGTCAATAAAATAGGTAGATCAAAATAACCATTCATTGCGATTTTTAACCATTCAAATTGGTGAAATTGTGAATCCAATTAAAGTAAGAAAAGTAGTTTTTTTATAGTAGAATCAAATTATTTTAGAGATCGTTTTCAAAGGCAGTTATTTAACGTAAAAAAAACTTCGAAAAAAAATGAAAACCTCCTTGTTCTTTCAAAAAAGCTGGTTTATAACGTATGTGAAAGAATACAAAAGGTTTCATCTAAAAGTAATTTAAAATAATTCTAAATAAGCTTTTTTTGCTATTGATTTATTGTTGATAACCACCTTTAGAATGCTGTAAATCAATTATTTGTAATCATTTCATATATTTTGAAAATTCCTCTTTTTGCAGAATCTTAAAACTTGTTAAAAATAGGTCTTTGAAAAACAGTAACACGATATTACATTTGCGACATCTGAATCGGTAAGAGATAGATAATGAACGAAAAGAAAACTTCAATAATGACAAAAGTCAAATTCACTCGCCTGACTTTTTTACTCCTTTTTACCTTATTTGCTGTAAATAATCCGCTATTTGCACAAGCTCCAGATGGAGATGCAGCTGCTGCATTGCCTGCAGGATTATCAGCAGACCCTGCAGTAATTGCGAAAGGAAAGGAGATCTTCACAGGAAACTGTACCTCATGTCATGCAGTACACGAGAAAGTAATTGGTCCAGCGCTGTTTGGTGTTTGGGACAGAGCGCCAAGCAGAGAATGGATTTACAATTTTGTGAAGAATTCTACTAAAGTAATTAAGAGTGGTGATCCTTATGCTGTTAAGTTATACAATGAGTATAAGAAAACGCAGATGACTTCATTTCAAAATTACGGGCCTGCTGAGGTAGATGCTGTTTTGTCATATATTAATAGTGTTAAGCCTCCTGAGCCGCCTACAACTATTTCTACTACAGATGGAGGCGGAACAGGAACGTCTACTCAAGCAGATGGTGGTTACACCACAGCAATCTTAACCATTCTAATCATTGTATTAGTACTGATCTTAATCGTACTAGGGTTAATGGTCAATGTTTTGACTAAGTTCTTACAAGACAAGGAAGACTTAGCAGAAGAAGATAAAGAGGTTGTTAATCAGAAATCAGACTTAGGTAAATTCTTTACCAGTAATGGGGTGATAGGTATTTTCATCTTCATCATTGTCGCGCTTTCTATGAAAGCTGGAATAGATGGTTTATTCACAGTAGGCGTTCAGCAGAATTACCAACCAAGACAACCAATCGCTTTCTCACATGAGATTCATGCAGGTCAATACGAGATTGATTGTAATTATTGCCATACAGGCGTTAGAAAAGCAAAGTCAGCAAATATTCCTTCGGCGAACATTTGTATGAATTGCCACTCAGCTATCAAAACAGAATCACCTGAGATTGCTAAAATTTATAAGGCAATAGATTTTGATCCAGAAACAGGTGAATATGGTGAGAATACCAAACCAATAGAATGGGTAAGAATACATAATCTACCAGATTTAGCGTATTTCAATCACTCTCAACATGTAGAAGTGGCTAAGTTGGAATGTGAAACCTGTCATGGTGAGATTAAAGAAATGGAAGTAGTATATCAATATGCTCCTTTAACCATGGGATGGTGTATCAACTGTCACAGAGAAACAGATGTGAACACCAAAGGAAATGGATACTATACTAAGTTGGTACAATTGCACAAAGAAAGCAAGGGTGGAAAAACACCAATGAAAGTAGAAGACATCGGTGGCTTAGAATGTTCTAAGTGTCATTATTAAGAGAAGATAGAATTCAATTATAGAATATAGTAATGAAAGAAACGAAGAAAGTATACTGGAAAGGCCTAGAGCAACTGACCAATAACATTGAATTCGTAAAAAATGCTGATAAGGAATTTCCTGATCATCTTCCTATCAATGAAGACGATGACCAAGGGCCTTCTCGCAGGGACTTTTTGAAAATGATGGGTTTTGGAATCGCTGCTGCCTCTTTAGTAGCCTGTGAGACACCTATCAGAAAAGCTATTCCTTATGTAAAGAAACCAATAGATGTAGATCCTGCGGTTCCTAATTATTATGCTACATCTTATCATGTAGGTAATGATTACAATTCTCTGATTGTTAAGACCAGAGAAGGAAGGCCTATCAAAGTAGAAGGAAATAGTTTTGCTTCTATGAATGGAGGAGGAACTACCGCTCAGGCGCAAGCTTCCGTCCTTTCTTTATATGACAAAGAAAGACTGGCAACTCCAAGAATAGGGGGAGAAAAAGCGACTTGGTCAGATCTTGATGATAAATTATCCGCAGAACTTTCAAGAGCAAACAAAATAACTGTAGTAAGTTATTCTGTTTTTAGTCCTTCTACTGAAGCTGCACTTGATCAGTTCAAAGCAAAATTCAACAATGTTGAACATGTAATGTATGATCCAATCTCTTCTCATGGGGAACTGGCAGCTAATGAAGCATCTTTCGGTAAAAGAGCTTTAGCTTCATTTGACTATTCAAAAGCAAAAACTATTGTAAGTATAGGCGCTGATATTTTAGGAAATCACCATTCTCATGCCCTAAATAGTAAGCAATTTGCTCAAACAAGAAAATTAGGTAAGGGCAAAAAAGAGATGTCTAGGTTATATTCATTTGAATCTAACTTGTCATTGACTGGTGCCAATGCAGATTATAGGACGAGAATCAAACCTTCTGAAGAAGGACTTTACGTAGCTAACTTATATAACCTGATTGCAGGTAAAGTAGGAGCAGCTAAAGTGAATGTGGGTGCTGTTGCCGATAAAGAGAAATTGACCAAAGCAGCAGGAGATTTATTGCATAGTAAAGGAAGGTCTATCGTTGTTTCTGGATCTAATGACAAAAATGTACAGTTATTAGTAAATGCCATTAACAACTTACTAGGAAATTATAACCAAACAATTGATATCAACAAAAGCGTTAACCTAAGAAAAGGAGATGATGCTCAAATGAATCGATTAGTTGGTAGTTTAAAAAATAAATCCGCGGGAGCTGTTATTTTCTTCAATTGTAACCCAGTTTATGACCACAAAGATGGTGCAGCAATTGGACAATCAATCGCAGGAATTAAAACAACAGTTGCTACCAATGATAGAATGGATGAAACCTCTTCATTGGTTAAATATAACGCTCCTGATCACCATTACTTGGAGTCTTGGAATGATTTCGAACCAATAAAAGGAGTATTTAGTTTCTCCCAGCCAACAATCAGTAATATTTTTGATACTAGGCAGGCGCAAGAATCATTCTTAAAATGGAGCGGAAATTTTAGTTCATACTATGATTTCTTACAGGAAAGATGGAAAAGTAATAACGCAGTTAGTAAGTTTCCAAACTTCCAAGCTTTCTTTGATAATTGCCTTTTTGAAGGTCATTTTGAAGAAGAAGTTGCTAGTGAAGGTTTAGTTTATAATGACACGATTTCTTCTGTATCTATACGAGGAGCTAAGTCAAACGGGTTGGAATTGGTAATTAGTGAGTCTTCTACTTTAGGAGCAGGTTTCCAAGGGAACAACCCATGGTTACATGAAATGTCAGATCCTATCACTAAAGCATGTTGGGATAACTATGTGACTGTTTCTGCTCAATGGGCAGATGATAACAACATAGAATTGGGTCATATGACTACTCAATTGGCTGATTTGACAGTAAATGGTACTACGGTTAAATTACCTGTGATTGTTCAGCCAGGTCAAGCGGAAGGAACTATTGGGATTAATTTAGGGTACGGTAGAACTAAAGCAGGTAAAGTAGGAAATGATGTAGGTATCAATGCTTACCCATTTATTCAATCTGTAAATGGCGCTAACCAGCAGTTTGTTAGCGATGTGACTTTAAAAGTTACAGGAGAGCCTTATAAAGTAGCAGTTACACAAACTGCAGAGACCTATTCAGGAAGAAGCTTTGTCATTCAAGAAAGTGTACTAAAAAATTATGTAGAAGATCCTTATGCTGGAAGACATCAAGTAGAAATAACAGATGCTGCTGGTAATAAGAAATCTCCTAATGCAGTAACTCTTTGGCAAGGGCATTCTTACAATAATCACCATTGGGGAATGGCTATTGACCTAAACTCATGTACAGGTTGTGGGTCATGTACGATTGCTTGTCAAGTAGAAAATAACATTCCTGTAGTAGGAAAGAAAGAAATATTGAATGGTCGTTCAATGGCTTGGTTGAGAATAGACAGATACTATTCTTACGATGAGGAATCAGTAACAGAAGATACAGGTTTCATTGATGCATTGAAGATCAAAGAAAAAGCAGCTGCTAACCCAGAAGTTGTATTCCAACCAATGATGTGTCAGCAGTGTAATAATGCTCCTTGTGAGACAGTTTGTCCAGTAGCAGCCACTACACATAGTTCTGAAGGGTTAAATCAGATGACTTATAACAGATGTATTGGTACAAGATATTGTGCAAACAACTGTCCTTATAAAGTAAGAAGATTTAACTGGTTCAAATTCCATGACAATGAGCAATTTGACAAGAATACTGCAATGAACAACGATTTGGGTAAAATGGTATTGAACCCAGATGTGACCGTAAGAGCAAGAGGGGTAATGGAAAAATGTTCATTTTGTGTACAAAGAATCCAAGCGGGTAAGTTAGAAGCTAAGAAAGAAAGCAGAAGACCAGTTGACGGAGAAATTGTTTCAGCTTGTGCAAGTTCTTGCCCATCAGAAGCATTAGTATTTGGTGATATGAATGATCCTCAAAGTAGAATTTCTAAGCTTTTAGATATTAAGAAAGAAGAAAAGAGGGTAGAAGCGCAGGAGCCAAGAGCATTTCATGCTTTGGAAGAATTAAGGGTTATGCCAAACGTTTGGTACATGACCAAAATAAGAAATAAAGACGAAGAATCTAAAAAAGAACATCAAGCTTAAATTAATTGATATATGGTTGCAGAATCAGCAATTCGTGAACCCTTAGTAACTGGTGGTAAGTCGGTTCATGATGTTACTCATGATATCTCCATTAGGGTTGAAGACAAACCGGCTCCATTATGGTTATTGGCAATGGCTATTTCCATAGGTATGCTAGCAGTGGGTGGATATTTTGTTGGAGGACTTGTCTGGGATGGTATTGGTGTCTGGGGTAATAATAATACCGTAGGATGGGCATGGGATATCACTAACTTCGTTTGGTGGGTAGGTATCGGTCATGCAGGTACATTAATCTCAGCAGTTTTGCTTTTATTTAGACAGCGCTGGAGAATGTCAATTAACCGTGCTGCGGAAGCGATGACCATTTTCGCGGTTATTTGTGCTGCCATGTTCCCTGTATTACACATGGGTAGACCTTGGTTAGGTGCATTTTGGGCATTACCTCTACCAAATACTTACGGATCATTATGGGTGAATTTTAATTCACCGCTATTATGGGATGTATTTGCTATATCAACTTATTTCTCCGTATCACTGGTTTTCTGGTATATCGGATTAATTCCCGATTTTGCAACCATTAGAGACAGGGCTACTAACAAAATTTCACAAGCAGTTTATGGCGCCTTAAGTTTCGGGTGGGATGGAGCTGCCAAGACTTGGTCAAGATATGAGACGGTAGCTTTGGTTTTAGCTGGACTTGCTACACCTTTGGTATTATCGGTACATACTATTGTATCATTTGACTTTGCTACTTCAGTAATTCCGGGGTGGCACACGACAATTTTCCCACCATATTTTGTAGCAGGAGCTATTTTCTCTGGATTTGCAATGGTACTGACTTTGCTGTTGGTAACCAGAAAAGTTTATAAGCTAGAAGATTATATTACGATACAACACATCGAGATGATGAACATTGTAATTATAGTTACAGGTTCCATTGTTGGTATTGCTTACATCACTGAGTTCTTTATTGCTTCTTATTCAGGAGTAGAAGCAGAGCAATATGCTTTTATTAACAGAGCTTTCGGTCCCTATGCTTGGGCATACTGGTCTATGATGACTTGTAATGTAATTTCACCACAGTTATTTTGGTTCAAGAAGATTAGAGTAAATCTAGTTTCTACATTCATTATTTCCATCATTGTAAATATTGGAATGTGGTTTGAAAGATTTGTGATTATAGTTACCTCGTTGCACAGAGATTACTTGCCATCTAGTTGGTCTATGTTTTCTCCTACAGCATACGATATGGGTACTTATTTATTTACTTTTGGCCTGTTCTTTACCTTGTTTTTTGCTTTCGCAAAATTCTTCCCAGTAATTAACATGGCAGAAGTAAAAAGTATTATAAAGGCAACTGGAGAGAAAGTTGGTGTAAAACAAACAACTACTGAAGCAACTGAAAAAGTTGAGAATTAATATGGAAGGCGATAAGAATTTTGTACTCGGTATTTACGATGACGAAGATGTGCTTTTAAAAGCCATCTCAAAAGTTAGGGGAGCAGGATTAAAAATCCACGAAGTATATTCCCCATTTCCTGTTCACGGTATAGATGATGTATTAGGCTATAAGAGATCTCGTCTTTCAGTGGTAGCTTTTCTCTTTGGTTTGTTAGGTACGTCTCTAGCATTAACCATGCAAATAGGGATGCTTGGTATTGACTGGCCAATGATTATTGGTGGTAAAGATCACATTGCCATACCAGATTTTATACCAGTAACATTTGAATTAACAGTCCTGTTAGCTTCATTTGGCATGGTGGGTACTTTCATGATTATTAGTAATTTGAAGCCTTGGGCAAAGCCAAGAATTTTCGATTTGAGAATTACTGATGATAAACATGTAGTAGCGGTAGATTTAGCAAAAAATGATCTTTCAGAAGAGCAGATTAAAGGCTTATTTAGTGAGTCAGGTGCTTCTGAAGTGAATAATAAAGATTTTGAATAGTGGATTTATTGAAGATGAACCATAACCAAACAATCAAATCATTATTTCTAGTAGCAACTGTTGCCTTTTTAACAGGATGTGCTGCCAAAGATGATTATACAGGTGTAGAGTATGCACCTCAGATGTATCATTCAACTCCATATGAGCCACTTAGTCAAATAACTGATAAGTCTCAAGGTGAGTGGTTAGATTCTAACCCTGAAGATGAACATGGAGAATTTTACAATTCGAATCCTTACAATAGAAAAGGAATGACTATGCGTGAGCCTGTAGCTGGAACTGTTAAACGTGCTAAGTATGCTCCTTATAGAATTCCAAAGGATTCTTTAGAAATGGCTGCTAAGGTTGTAAATCCTTTAAAAGCTTCAGATGAAGTCTTAGCAAAAGGCAAGGCATTGTATGACAGGTATTGTGAGCATTGCCATGGTGGTAAAGGAAAAGGTGATGGATTAGTTGGTAAAGTATTTAAAGGAGTTCCTTCCTATACTTCTGACGCAATTAAGAATAAACCAGAAGGACATATTTTTCATGTAATCACACATGGAAAAGGAAGAATGGGATCTCATGCATCGCAAGTAAGTGTAGAAGATCGTTGGAAGATTGTTAAATATGTTCAAACGTTGCAAAAACAATAATTGATTCTAGGGAAATGATTGAAGAAAAGTACGAATTTACTTCCGGAGCAAAGAAAACGCTTTTTATTACCATAGCAGTTGGTATTGTTTTTACCATTATCGGCCTATTGATGGTCGGTTCTGGTGGACATCATGAAGAAGCGGGTCATGGAGATGGTCATGCAATTGAACAACATAATGTTAGTGGAGATTCTGACTCCAGCGTTGTATTAACAGCAAGCGGAGATACAGAAGGTCATGCTGAAGCTGGTGGGCATCATGGCCCTGCAGTGTGGGTGAAAAGGCTCATTACTAACCTATGGATTAATAATATTTATTTTGTAGGCCTAGCCTTAATAGGTGTATTCTTTTTTACTTTACAATATGCCACTCAGGCAGGATGGTCTGCTGGAGTTGTTAGGATTCCTTTGGCATTTGGAAACTGGTTACCAATAGCTGCTGTTTTAATGGCTGTAGTCTTTGTGGTAGCTTGGTTATCACATAGCCTTTTTCATTGGATGGATGCAAGTCTATTCGATCCATTGAGTGCTAATTTTGATCCTATTGTAGCAGGAAAGTCCTGGTACCTCAATAAAGTATTTTATATAGCACGTTTTATCGTATTCTTTGGTGGATGGTATTTCTTTTTTAAGAAAGTAGCTAAAATAGCTTATGAAGAAGATATCACAGGAGGTGTAGAAAAGTGGAAACAAATAAGAAAGTGGTCAGCTGGATTCCTAGTATTCTTTGCTGTATCAAGTTCTATGTCAGCTTGGGATTGGGTAATGTCTATAGATGTACATTGGTTTAGTACCATGTTTGGTTGGTATGTATTTGCAAGTTGGTGGGTATCAGGTTTAGCATTGATTACTTTCATTGTAGTTTTGTTAAAAGATAAAGGATATTTATCAGTAGTTAATCAAAATCATATTCATGATTTAGGCAAATTCGTTTTTGCTTTCAGTGTGTTTTGGACTTATATCTGGTTTTCCCAGTTTCTATTGATTTATTATGCACACATTCCAGAAGAAACTATATACTTTGTGGATAGATGGAAAAGCGATCATTATGCGCCCGTGTTTTTCATAAATTTAATATTGAATTTCTTTTTACCATTCCTGCTGTTAATGACTAGGGATTCAAAGAGACACTCAAGAATTTTAAAAGTAGTTTGTCCAATTATCTTATTAGGACATTGGGTTGACTTCTACTTAATGATCACTCCAGGAACATTGCAAAATGACGGTGGGTTTGGTTTACTTGAAATAGGATTGTTAGCTATTTATGCAGGCTCATTCTTATTTGTTGTATTAAGTAATTTAGCGAAGAAGCCATTGGTTGCTAATAACCATCCAATGCTTCAGGAGAGTTTAAATCATCACATTTAATAGGTAATTTGCAGAATAGCTTATGTTTGAATTAATCATAGTTGTAGCGGTAGTACTGATCATAGCGATTGTTTATACAATCTTTAGGGTTACTACGTTAATTGGTATAGCGAAGGGGGATAGTACTAGCAAAGTACCAAGTAATAACAAGACCCAAGCAATGCTTATGGTATTGTTTTTAGTGTTGGGTATATTCGGTTTTTTCTATTATTCCTTTGGAGGTTTAGAGGATTCATTTATTCAGCCTATTGCTTCAAAGCATGGTGTGAAAACCGATTTCTGGTTTTGGATCACCATGGCAGTAACTTCATTTGTTTTCATATTTACTCAAATTTTGCTATTTGGATTTTCATATAAGTATCAATACGATGAAAATAGAAAGGCTTCTTTTTACCCTCATAATAATAAATTGGAGATCATATGGACTGCTATACCTGCAGTTGTATTAGCTATCTTGGTTATTAGTGGCTGGAAGATTTGGCAAGATATTACAGGGCCTGCTCCAGAAGATGCCTATGAAATTGAGGTTTTTGGTTACCAATATGGCTGGTCATTTAGATATCCAGGAAGAGATGGTAAATTAGGCGACTATGATTACAAGAAAATAGATGATACAAACCAATTAGGAATAGACCTAAAAGATAGGGCTTCTCATGATGACTTTGTATCTAATCAATTGTACTTACCAAAAGGGAAACCTGTTTTGCTTAAAATTAGGGCAAGGGATGTGATACATAGTGTTTATATGCCTCACTTTAGAGCACAGATGAATGCAGTACCTGGTTTGCCTACTAAGTTTTGGTTTGAACCAACTAAGTCCACAGATGATATGCGTACTGAAACTGGGAACCCAGAATTCAAATATGAGTTGGTATGTAATAAAATATGTGGTAGGTCTCATTTTGGTATGAAGGCGATCATCATAGTAGAGGAAGAAGAAGATTTTAAAACTTGGTTTAAAGATCAGGATGCTTTTTTAAAGCTTAATCCAGAATATTTATCACAAGTACCTGATGATTTGAAAGAAGTAGCCATTATTTCTTCCGAATTAGAAAACAATGAAATTAATCAAAGTGTTGGAAACACAAATTCCTCATTTTAAAAAATAAGAATATGTCTATTACTGATATTCAATTAGAAGAGAATTTAGCACATCACGATGATCACCATGATGATCATCATGAACAAAGTTTTATATCAAAATATATCTTTTCTACTGATCATAAGATGATTGCCAAACAATTCCTTATTACGGGGATTATGTGGGCAGTAATCGGTGGAGGACTATCCATTATCTTTAGACTTCAATTAGGTTTTCCTGGAGCAGATCTAAGTTGGTTAAAACCTATTTTAGGAGAGTGGATTGATGCTGAAGGGTCCATAGATCCTGAATTCTATTTAGCCTTGGTTACTATGCATGGTACTATTATGGTATTTTTTGTATTAACTGCTGGTTTGAGTGGTACTTTCAGTAATTTCTTGATACCCTTACAAATAGGCGCAAGAGATATGGCTTCTGGTTTTATGAACATGCTATCTTATTGGATGTTTTTCTTATCTAGTGCCATCATGTTTATTTCTCTTTTCCTAGAGACTGGACCTGCTGCTGGCGGATGGACTGTTTACCCACCGTTAAGTATTTTATCTGATGCTATTCAAGGATCAGGTGGGGGAATGACTCTTTGGTTGGTTTCTATGGTATTCTTTATTGCTTCTACTTTATTGGGAGGTATAAACTATATCGCTACAGTGATTAACATGAGAACAAAGGGAATGTCTTTTAGTAGGTTACCGCTTACTGTTTGGGCATTCTTTATAACAGCAGTAATTGGTTTGTTATCTTTCCCTGTATTAGTAGCAGCAGCTCTACTACTTGTTTTTGATAGATCCTTTGGAACTAGTTTTTACCTTTCTGAAATATTTATTGGGGGAGAAGCTTTACCTAACATAGGTGGTAGTCCGATCTTGTATCAGCATTTATTCTGGTTCTTGGGACATCCTGAAGTATATATTGTAATCTTACCAGCATTAGGTATTACGTCTGAAATTATTGCAACGAATTCAAGAAAGCCAATTTTTGGTTATAGAGCAATGATTGGTTCTATGCTTGCAATTGCATTCTTGTCTTTTATTGTATGGGCACACCACATGTTTGTGTCTGGATTAAATCCTTTCTTAGGATCCATTTTTATGTTCTTGACATTGATTATTGCAGTTCCATCTGCGGTAAAAGCATTTAACTATATCACTACTTTATGGCGGGGAAATATCGTATTTACTCCGGCTATGTTGTTTTCTATTGGTTTAGTTTCTTTCTTTATATCAGGTGGTTTAACCGGTATATTCTTAGGGAATTCTGCTTTAGATATCAATCTGCATGATACATACTTTGTAGTCGCACACTTTCATTTAGTAATGGGTAGTGCCTCTTTCTTTGGTTTGATGGCTGGTGTTTATCACTGGTTTCCTAAAATGTTTGGAAGGATGATGGATAAGACCATGGGTTATATTCACTTCTGGTTAACTTTTGTGGGAGTATATCTAGTTTTCTTTCCATTACATTACATAGGGATTGCTGGATTCCCAAGAAGATATTATGCATTTACTAATTTTGATGCTTTTAGTACTTTTGGTGATTTGAATACTTTTGTAAGTATTGCAGCCATTGTTACTTTTGCAGCTCAATTCTTATTCCTCTTTAACTTCTTTAATAGTATTTTTAGAGGAAGGAAGGCGCCAGAAAATCCTTGGAATTCTAATACATTAGAATGGACTACACCTAGGAATCCGGGTCACGGTAATTGGCCAGGCCCTATACCTACAGTTTATAGGTGGGCTTATGACTATAGTAAGCCAGGTTCAGATTCTGATTTTATACCACAGCATATTCCACTTTCTCAAACTCCTGAATCTAATTTTCCTCATGAAGAAGAATTAGCTAAATCTGAAGTTATTTCAGAGGACAATGGAGCCCATGAAAGTCACTAATAAGCTTTTTAGAAAACTTAATATATATACGATCATTGCCGTCTACTTTTTAATACTGGTAGGCGGCATTGTTCGTAGTACGGGTTCTGGTATGGGATGTCCTGATTGGCCAAAGTGTTTTGGTTCACTTGTTCCCCCAACAAATGAATCCCAATTGCCAAATGGATACCAAGATTACTATTTAAGTTTACGCTTAAAGAAAAATCAAAGAATTGCTAACATGATCAATAGTTTAGGTTTCTCAAGTTTGGCAAATAAAATCACAAATGACCCTTCCATTTTAGTAGAGGAACCATTTAATGCTACTAAAACTTGGATTGAATATATTAATCGATTGATAGGGGTTTTTATTGGGCTTTTTATAATTGCTGTTTTCATTGCATCAATTTTTAGATATAAGGAACATCCTTCACTCTTTTATTGGTCATTGTTTTCTGTTATATTAGTTGGTTTTCAAGGTTGGTTTGGTTCTATTGTGGTTTCTACTAATCTATTACCTGGGACCATCAGTGTCCATATGGGGTTAGCTCTTTTACAAGTATGTATTTTGCTTTTTATGGCTTTCAAAAGTTATTCCTTAAGTCAAGAGGTGAAAATTGATACAACAGGATTGACCATGCTTTCAAATTTGATTTTACTGGCCATGTTGATTTTTGTATTACAAATTTTCATTGGTACCCAAGTAAGGGAGGCAATTGACCACATAGCGGATAAAATTAGCAATAGAAATCAATGGATTGAAAATTTAAGTATTAACTTTTATATACATAGATCTTATTCATTGCTTATTTTTGCATTACAATCTTTTATGGCTTTTAGACTCTATAAGCTAGGCCTTAGAAATAGGTTATTAACTAATTTATTTTATGGTTTAGTTGGTTTAATAGCCTTAGAGATATTTACTGGAGTAATTATGGCATATTTTGGTGTGCCAGCTTTGTTCCAACCTTTGCATTTAGTAGTTGCTACCCTTATTTTTGGGCTTCAATTTTATGCATACCTTAATTTGAATTATTTAAAAAAACTTAATCATAAATTGATATGATTGATAGTAGTCTTACATCGGGGTTATCTCCGTTACATAAAATGAAAGCTTTTTATGAGCTACTAAAACCAAGGTTATCGTTCTTAGTTACTTTTTCTTCTGCATTTGGTTATATGCTTGGTGGTGCTACATCTATAAACTGGTATAATTTTGCTGCTTTATGTTTAGGTGGCTTTTTAGTATCGGGTGCTTCTGTGACCATTAATCAGGTGAAGGAAATCAGTTACGATAAATTGATGAAAAGGACATTGGGTAGACCCTTACCCACTCAGCGAATTACACCACTGGAGGCCAATATTTTTGCATTTCTTTGCTTATTTGTTGGATTAGGTTTACTGTATGTTTTTACGAACCCATTAACAGTAGTGTTTTCATTTCTTTCAATGATTCTGTATAGTTATGTATATACTCCTTTGAAAAGAGTAGGGCCTATTGCTGTGTTTATAGGAGCTATCCCTGGTGCACTGCCCCCTTTAATTGGATGGATTGCAGTGACTGGTAGTATATCCTTTGAAGCATTGATTATCTTTGGAATTCAATTCATTTGGCAATTTCCTCATTTTTGGGCAATTG
Organism: uncultured Cyclobacteriaceae bacterium; assembly: GCA_937958005.1. Classification (GTDB taxonomy): domain Bacteria; phylum Bacteroidota; class Bacteroidia; order Cytophagales; family Cyclobacteriaceae; genus JANSWY01. The sequence continues at coordinate 46,290 of CALGOB010000089.1, read as the reverse complement.
CATGGGTTTCTGATGAAGATTACAAGAAAGCAGGTTTTAAACTTTTACCGGGTGGCGGGAAGAAAGATTTGAATACTGCCATAAACATAATGACTTACACTTTGTTTTTATTACCTATGGGTTTGTTTCCTGCTTATCTAGGTCTTACAGGTATTAATTCAGCAGTGATAGTTACTATTTGCGGAGTTTTATTTCTGGCACAAACTTTTGTACTGATGAAAGATAATTCTAGAAAATCAGCATTGAGAATCATGTTCGGTTCTTTCTTATACTTACCTATAGTTCAAATCGCTTTTTTATTAGATAAAATCTAACTAAGATGATAAAAGATGTTCAAATGAATGAACCAATTACTGGTCAAGTAAGAGCAATGAACCCAAAGAAATTTGCGATGTGGTTAATCATTGTGTCTATAGTGATGCTTTTTATTTCTTTATCCAGTGCTTACATTGTTCAGCAGTCAGATGTCAATTGGCCTACTATAGAGTTTCCGCGGATGTTTGTTTATTCATCTGTCGTTATTGTGCTCAGTAGTGTTACCATGCATTGGGCATATATTGCAGCAAAAAGAAATAATATTAAAGAAAATAGGGTTGCGTTAGTTTTAACCACTATATTGGCAGCAGGATTTATCTGGGCACAATATACAGCTTGGGATATTTTGACTAATGTACAAGATGTTAATTTTAGAGGAGGTCACGCAGCTGAATCTTTTATTTACGTACTAACAGGATTACATATTTTTCACTTACTTACTGGGGTTACCTTCCTGTTAATTATGCTAGTAGCATCATTTCAGTACAAGGTACATTCAAGAAGTATGGTGAAAATGGAGATGTGTACAACATATTGGCATTTTTTAGGTGGACTTTGGTTGTATTTATTCTTATTTTTGGAACTTAATAATTAATATTTAACAATTATACTTTTATGGCTAGTACAGCAGTAGTTGTAGACGATAAGGACGAAAACATTTGGGGAGGTGGAACCGAACCAATGAAATCCAGCTATGGTAAGCTGATGATGTGGTTCTTTTTATTGTCTGATGCATTTACTTTTTCAGCTTTATTGATTACTTACGGGTTAATCAGATTCAAATCACCGGCATTTGAAGGTGATGTAGCAGATTTTGCTTTTTCGCCAGATAGATGGCCTTTACCCGATTTTGTTTTCAATGCGTTTCCTGGTAGTCATGCATTGGGTGTAGATCATGCTCCTTTAGTATTTGTGGGTATTATGACTTTCGTTCTCATTTTAAGTAGTGTGACAATGGTATTAGCTGTGGAAGCTGGTCATAGAATGGACAGAAAGGCAGTTGAAAAATGGATGCTGTGGACTATTTTAGGAGGATTTACTTTCCTAGGATGTCAGGCTTGGGAATGGTCTCACTTCATAGAAGGGATTCATGTAGATGATTTGAATATCTTTCAGGGAGCAAACCTCTCTCAAAATCAATATGGCCCACCCAATTTTGCTGCATTATTTTTCTTTATAACTGGTTTTCATGGATTCCACGTATTTAGTGGGGTAGTGTTAAATTTTATCATCTTTTACCAGACAACCGTTGGTATTTTAGAAAGACGAGGTACTTACGAAATGGTAGAAAAAGTTGGTCTATACTGGCACTTTGTTGATTTGGTATGGGTATTTGTATTTACCTTCTTTTATTTAGTTTGATCTTTTAGAATAATTTTTTGAAATGGAACAACAGACAACAAATATAACTCCACAGCCTGCTGATAAAGCAAAGATCTGGGGAATCTGGAAAGTAATGCTAATCCTTTTAGCTGTAACAGCAGTTGAATTTATAATTGCTTTGGCAATACCTGAAAGTATTTTGCCTAAACCAGTGAAAGTTTATACTTATATTGGTTTGACCTTGGTTAAAGCGTTTTATATAGTTGGAGAATTTATGCACCTTTCTCACGAAAAGAAATCATTAATTTGGTCAATCCTATTGCCAATAGTTTTTATTGGTTTTATGATGTTCATATTCCTTTATCAAGGGCAAGCGATTTATAATGCATTATTTGGATAAGCTTTAAATAGCTCTAAAAAGAAATCATGTCTAAACGGGCATGATTTTTTTTTGACTAATTCTTTCGAATAAACTAACAAATTAATGAATGTTATAGTTGATTTGACAACTCAATTCAGATGAATCAAAAGAAAAAGATCTTTATATTTTCAATAGTCGTTTTTGTGGCTGTGATCATACCTATATTTTTGAAGTTATTTAGCAACAGTGTTTTCCAAATTCCAGTTTTGATAGAGCAAACCAAGGTTCAATCTTGTGAAAATGAACTATATGAAGAGCTTAATGAACAAATCAATGTGGTTTTGATCAAAAATGAGAATTGTGATAGTCCAGATTGTAAAAAAGAAATAGATCAATTAAAAAGAGTGGCTCAGAGGTATAGTGAACTATCGGAATTAAGTTTTAAGATAATTGCTAATTCACCTTTTCAATTGACTTGGAATTATCAAAATATCAATGTTATTTCAAATAAAAGGCTCTTAGATTTAACTTGCCTAGCTCCTGATTTAGGAGTGAAAAACACTTTGTTATTATTTGATAAAAAGAATAATTTAAGAGGAATCTACGAAATCAATAGAGATGAAGTAGATCGATTAATTATTGAATTAGATATACTTAATCAGTTTGAGAACTAATGAATCAAACCAGTAATAAAGGATCATTAAGGCTAATAATTGGGGTTTCTATCCTCATACCTGTAGCTGTTGCTGTTTTAATATTTTTACCTGATAAAAGCCAATTTCTTGGTGAATGGGTTAAGCAAGTACCTGCCTTCAATGCCCTAATTAATACACTAACAGCTATATTTTTAATAATGGCAAGAGTAGCTGTATCTAAGGGGAATGTTAATCTGCATAGGCAACTCATGTCGTCTGCGTTTGTATTGGGTGCAGTTTTTTTAGTAGCCTATATACTTTATCATTTAAATGTAACCAGTACTAAATTTGGAGATGTAAATGGTGATATGATTGTAGATGAATCTGAGCTAATTGCTGTTGGTTCATTGAGGTATTTATATTATTTTGTTTTATTGTCACATATTATTTTGTCAGTGGTGGTGGTACCCTTGGTATTATTTGCTTTTTATTTTGCACTCAATGATAAATTAGAAAGTCACAGAAAAGTAGTGAAGTTTACTTTTCCTATTTGGTTATATGTTTCTTTAACAGGAGTATTAACTTATATCCTAATTAATCCGTATTATCATTAAGGTGAATGGCCTTAAATTCTTTATAAGTTTAAATTATTTAGAACATATGTTGAGAAAAATATTATTATCAGCGTGTTTAGTGATTTTTGTTAATTTGGCTAGTTATGCACAATGCGCCATGTGTAGAACTACCATAGTAAATAATGTAAGCCACGGAGAAACAAATGTTGCAGCCTCCCTTAATTTAGGAATTATGTATTTGTTTTTTACGCCCTATATTTTAGTAGCACTTATAGGATTCTTATGGTACCGAAATAGTAAAGTCAATGGAAAGAAGATCAAGTTTATCAGCGATTTCAAAAGGTAAATGCCCTAGGTGTAGACAAGGAGATATGTTTACACATAATCCTTTTATTTTAAAGAAAATTGCAAGTATGCATGAATCATGTACAAATTGTAATTTAAGATATGAGACAGAACCAGGTTTCTATTATGGGGCAATGTACGTAAGCTATGCGTTTTCGGTTGGAATACTTTTAGCAAACGTAATCACTTTATATTTCCTTTTTAACGATCCAGAGATATGGGTTTATATAACCAGTGTAGCAATTTCGTCTACTATCTTATATCCTTTAGTCTTTAGATATTCTAGGATTATTTTCTTGCATATTTTTGGAGGAGTTAAGTATAGAGCAGATTTACGAAATAGTACTACTACTTAATACTACTAGGTAGTTCAGGCTACTAATCCTACTTTGTCATCTTCCATAAAGACTTGATATATCTATTTTGTCTAAGATGAGAAAGTAGGACTAATTATAGAAATTATCATGTAGAGAGCTATATTCATGTGAAATGGATATAGCTTTTTTAATTTGTAGCATACCGATAGCTTTAACTCTTCTCATGATATTTATTACCTAATAGGGATTTACCTTATATTGGTTTCTATTTACTTGGCTTGGAAGTTGTGGGGCTAAATAAAGGTTGTTTTATATTTGATATTACTTAATTTTTGTATAATTAAATGAACCAACCCCGACCCAAGGGTACGGGGTATCTATGGGCAATAATTTAATGATCGACTCAAGAGTCGGGGCGCCCGGCCAGGGGAATTAATATCCCTTAGGGATTAAAACAATAACCTCATGGCATTTAAATTCAACTAGTGAGCAAAACAAAAAAGTATAACGATTGATGGGTAATAAAAAAATACTTTGGATGCTATGGTTAGGATCACTACTGATTGCAATGATCTCTAATTGGTATGGTGAATCTATAAAACGTGATCCATGTTTTATTGCAACTGTTATTGAAGAGAATCTTCGGCCAGAAATAGGAAGATTAGAAACCATTGTGGATGAATTCAAATATGACCCAAGAAAATTAAATGAATTACTTGGTAAAGGTGTATTTGATGACTACATCAATTTGTATTATTTCGATGAAGGAGTTCTAAAGTACTGGACTGATTTTAAAGTAACCCTACCTTATTATATTATACCGAAAGAAGATGGTCTTAGTTTTTTGTCTTTTGATGGCAGTAAATATTTAGTAAAGAAACGCACGATTAAAGAAGGAAAAGTTTTAGTAGGTGTAATCACACTTTTAAAACAATTTCCTTTTGAGAATAAGTACTTAAAACCTAGTTTCAATAACCGTATTTTTCCAGCACAAGACTTAGAAATTTACCATGCCATAAGTGAGAATCAAGTTACCTACCAACAGCAATACTTATTTTCAGTAGTTGGTACAAATGCCAAGCATTGGATACCTAGACATATTTCAAGAATTACGGCTATTTTTTATAGTTTAGCAGCTTTTTTATTTCTCTTATTACTCACTATCTATGCTCATCTAATTTCTAAAAACGGCTATTTTATTTGGGGATTAGTCCTATTGGTCCTGATGATACTTGGATTGAGATCCCTTATGGTATGGCTAGGTTTTCCAAACAATATCATTGAATTCCCCTTATTTGATTCTACCTATTTTACTAAAGACTCAATCACACCGTCTTTAGGTGACTTTTTATTGAATTTAGTATGTTTATTATGGACAATCCTATTTGCGCAAAATGGGTTGAGATATTCTACTTTACTTAAAAGTTTTATAGTAAGTAAATCAATCGCCTTATGGGTCATCGTGCTTACCGTAATTACTATTTTATCGATTGTTGCATTTTACTTTATTTATGGAAATATAAGAAGTATTTTGATCAATTCTCAGATTGTATTAGACGTTTCTAAAAATATTACATTTGATATACTTAGAACAGTTTCAATATTAATCTTTTTCTTTTCTTCCTTGATCTTTTTCTTCGTACAGTACTTGAATTTGAAATTGCTAAAGAGACTTTGGTTTAGGTCTAAGCCTGGGTTTATCATAGTACTGATTTTAGCTGTGTCAACTTTTTACGTTCTTTTTCCAAAGAATTGGGAGTTATTTATTGCGTTAATAGCCGCTTTTTGGGGAATTGCATCTAGCTTCAGGGTCATTCGATATTTAGGAAAAGTTAGGTACTTAACCTTTCTCTATCTTTTTTTAGCAGCTATTGTTACCTCTGTTTTAGGAAGCTTTGCTATCTACAAGCAATATGAATTTGACGAAGAAATAAAGAAAAGTAAATTTGCAAACCGCCTATTGATCGAAAGAGATATATTGGGTGAATATTTACTTTCGCAAGTAGTGGATAGAATCACTGAAGATGATTTTATCGCAAGTAGATTATATAGTGAAAAGCTAGCGAAAGGATTAGTCTCTGAGCAGATAAATAAATATTATTTAATCGATTATTTCGATAAGTACAGTGCCAATGTGTCTTTGTTCAGTCCCAGCGGAAAAGCATTTAGTCAAAATCAATCTCCACTTAATTTAGAAGATTTTATTAAGGATAATTTAACACTTAAAGATACTACTGAGTATAAAAATATCTACTACGTAAACCAGGTAGGAGTCAGTGATCGTTATTATGTGAAGATTCCTTTTACACGTTTTGATCGGTTATTAGGCACTATCATATTGGAGCTTACCTTAAAGAGATATGCTTCTAATTCTGTTTACCCTGAATTATTAATTGAGAATAAATATTCCAGTGCGTCACATAATTTTGACTATGCTTTCTTTGACAGTGGCAGGGTAGTGATGAAAGTAGGGGATTTTAATTATCTTAGAAATTTTGATCAAAAATACCTGGATGATGAAATCTTTTATAAATACGGAATAGAATCAAATGGCTATCATCACTTAGGAGTAAAAACACAATCTGGAAAAAAAATTGTCATAACTTCATCTGTTTATGAAAGAGTGAACATCTTGACTAATTTTTCTTTTTTGTTTTTAGTGCAGACTCTAGGAATAGGCCTCATTATTTTCATCTACCGATACTTTATTTACCGTCAGAAAGGGGAGTTTTATTTCTCTACTAAAATTCAGTTATTTCTAGGAGCTTCATTTTTTATTCCTTTACTAGTGGTAAGTGTTGCTATTCTGAATTCCTTAAATTCTTCTTATCAAGAAGAAATAGACAGGAGCTATCAGAAACGAGCTATCAGGATAGAAAGAAATGCCAATGACCTGCTGGTTAAGTTTTTTGAGAATAAGATCAGTAAAGAGAATGTCAGGTTAGTCCTAAGTAATATTTCTGAATTAGTACAGAATGATGTCAACATTTATGACTTGGACGGTAAGCTGGTGGCATACAGTCAAAAACTCATATATGACGCTAAAATTCTTTCAAAACAAATCAATCCTTATGCCTTACATGAAATTCTAAGAAACAACAGAGAAGGGCTTGTATTGGATGAGTCCATAGGGAAATTGGAATATAAGACCACTTATCTATCTATTAAAGATACAAATACCAGTGAGGTGATCGGTATTTTAGGAATGCCCTTTTTTGATACTAAAAACCATAAAAATAGACAACAGGTGGAAGTCTTTGGTAGCCTGATTAATATCTTTATCTTGATATTTATTGTCTCTTTGATCATTTCGTATTTTGCCGTTCAAATATTGACTGAACCACTCAATTTGCTGACCCAAAAAATCAAGAAGACCAGTTTTTCAGATTTAGATCAACCATTGGAATATAGCGCTAAAGATGAGATTGGGATTTTGGTGAGTGAATATAACGACATGCTCAAGAAATTTGAAGAAAGTAAGACCGCATTAGCAAAAAGTGAGAAAGAAGCGGCGTGGAAAACCATTGCCCAGCAGGTAGCACATGAAATTAAAAATCCACTGACTCCTATGAAGCTCACCTTGCAGCAGATGAAAAGGGTGCAAGGGGAAGAAGATGCTTTGGCTATTAGGCCTATCAATAACCTTTTGCACCAGGTTGATGTGTTGGCAGACATTGCTACCTCTTTTTCCACGTTTGCTAAAATGCCCATTCCAGAAAGCGCACCATTTGATCTAGCAATTGAATTAAAGAAATCAGTAGATCTTTTTGAAAATGAAAAAGGAAATATCTTTTACAACAGCAATGTGAGTAATTTGATGGTAAATGGAGACGTAAAATTAACTGGCAGAATATTCAACAACCTAATTATCAATGCCTTTCAGTCGGTTCCAGAAGATAGACAACCAGAGGTAAATATAACGTTAGAGAAGAAACAAAAGAAAGCAATGATTGTCATTTCTGATAACGGAAGTGGAATCCCAGAAGAGTTTCACAATAAGATATTTATCCCAAATTTCACCACCAAGATAAAAGGTAGTGGTATCGGCTTAGCCCTTTCTAAAAGAGGAATAGAACATGCCGGAGGTGACGTCTGGTTTGAAACCTCTGATAGCGGCACCACTTTCTATATTGAATGGCCCATATAAGGTAAAAGGGACAAAAATATTTAGGAGCATTAGCGTTTTCCTGTTCTTCCAATGCCTGTTCCAGCTATACATTATAGTCCTCACACTACGTGCTCCGGGCTGCCATTTCTATCTGGGCTAGGAGGGACGAAACACCTTACTAGTTGCTTTTCATCTCTGTCAGAATAGGTTCTTCTGAAAGAAACCCTGCGTTTATGAAGGTTTTCCCAGTCATAAAAGGGAGCTTTGTAGATTTTCATGTTGTAAAAAAGGAAGTGTGAGAAATGACCAGTAAGGAAAAATGCTAAGAGATTATTAGTCAAGGCAACAAGGTTTCTTCCAGAAGACCTTATTGCGATAGAAGTTTACGAAGATTTTCCCAGTCATAAAAGGGAGCTTTGTAGATTTTCTTGTTGTAAAAAAGGAAGTGTGAGAAATGATCAGTAAGGAAAAATGCTAAGAGATTATTAGTCAAGGCAACAAGGTCTCTTCCAGAAGACCTTATTGCGACGGAAGTTTACGAAGGTTTTCCCAGCCATAAAAGGGAGCTTTGTAGATTTTCATGTTGTAAAAAAGGAAGTGTGAGAAATGACCAGTAAGGAAAAATACTAAGAGATTATTAGTCAAGGCAACAAGGTTTCTTCCAGAAGACCTTATTGCGACAGAAGAAACCCTGCGTTTACGAAGGTTTTCCCAGTCATGAAAGGGAGCTTTGTAGATTTTCTTGTTGTAAAAAAGGAAGTGTAAGAAATGATGAGTAAGGAAAAATGCTAAGAGATTATTAGCCAAGGCAACAAGGTCTCTTCCAGAAGACCTTATTGCGACAGAATTTAGGAGAAAAAAGCACTTTTTAATTACTTTTTTCCTCCGTTTGATTTAATTCTAAATACTCTTCTATAGAAACATCATTAATTAAAAAGTCATTTAATAAGGACTCACCTTCTTTGATTTTAACTAAGGCATAAGCCGTTTGAGCCGTATCTCTTCTTACCTTTCTATAAGCTAACTCCGCATCATAAGCTTTAGACTCTTCCATATAATACCTTTCAAAAGGGAGTTTGATGGAAACACGTGTCATACCACCATGATTGTTTCTCTTTATTGCATACCTAACTTTGGCTTTGAGAAAATCACTAGAGTTATTTGGTTTCTCCTTTGTCCCTGTTACTAACCTAGCAAAACCATCTTCTCCTTCAGCTAATTGTAAATAGATCGTTTCTCCTTTTGACCAATCAAGAGAATCAGGTGTTGAGACACTTCTTTCATTAAAACGAAGTGTAATGTACTTTCCCCTAAAAGGATCAGTAGGATCTATTGGTTCAGCCTTGAATTTATAAGATTTTCCACTTTCAGAGATGTCTTCTTTTGATAAAACCATACTCAATGGGATATATAATTGTATAAGAGAGACTAATACAAAAGCGATGATTATGATAACTTTCTTATCCATTTTTTTTCCTTTTTTTAAGCATCCAAGAATTAGTAACAAAGAATCCAGCACCTACCAGAATAAATAATACTCCACGAAACACAAAACTTAAATTGGAGTCAAAATAGCGGTTGATAATAAGTATGGTAATAATCATTAGACCATAGTTTAGTATGCCTAAATGATTGAGTTTTGCCCCCTCTCTAATAGTTAGGATTCCTATACCTAAGATGAGTAGATTAACTAACCAAATGGCAACTAATGAGTAGGATCCTATTATATAAATTATAGGAAATAGTATGAAAACAAATTCAATTGGTTTCACATCCTTAATTTTCTTTTTTCGCCAGCCATTAGCCAATAAAATAAGAGCCGAAAGAGTAAAAAGGATAGTAATAAGGAAACCAGTTGAGAAAAGAAGATTTTCAAAAATATGATCATACTCAATTAAATCTTCCCAAAACCATTCATAACTCAACGCCATGAGTAGGGAGATAGTCCCTGTGGATCCTAATACCAGATACCCATTGTTTCTTATTTTTCCCTGACGGAAAAAATCAAGACAACCAATCATATACAGTAAACCAAAAAAGCTCATATAAGCAATTAAAGTAAGGAATTCAGCAGAATCAGTTAATGTCGCTAAAGGGATGATAATAGATAGCGGAATCAGCCAATGATGAAAACTGCTGAAGTTACTAGAAGCCCTCTTTTTAAGTAAGAAGAAATAAAAAGGTAATTCAATGGCTAATAAGCCCCAAAAAATATAAGAAGTCGGATTATTAAAAGACCAATAATGGTGTTGACAAACATAATAGTTTATCCCACATAAATAAAGAAGAGAAACCATTGATGATTTGAAGACGTACATCAATGGAAAGCAAAGTAACATCCAAGTCAGAAGGAAAGAACTTAAATCCCCATCTATATTATAAACTTGACTTACCATAGCCATACTTGCCCCTACAGCAAAGAATATAAATACAGCTGAGGCTTCAGCCCAAGTCCTATTCTCACTCTTTTTGAATAACGTAAATGCACCTATTAATTGACCAGTTATTAAAGGTAAAAATGCGAGTACAGTTTTAACGGTTCTAGACAACTGATCCCAGTTATGAGCGATAATTGAAATGATTCCTAGTCCCACCAGAATAGCTCCTAAAACCCCAAATATCATAAAGAGCCTATTGCCAGAATTTTTGCTTTTTGCAGCATAATATTCTCGGATTTTATTGGCCGTCTCTTTAGAAATGACCTCAGCATTTATTAATTCACCTATGTCCTTTTGTAAACTCATGTTTTTATTAATTCAGAAATATTCCACTTAATTTACTGGGCAAACTTAAAAGTAGATGGATGAGCTTTTTTTGACATATGTCAAAAAGCTCCTTGATTTTAAAGTTAAAGAATGTTATATAATTGAAATAGGTCAATCTTTCAGGATGTTTCAATTATGTGCAGGGTAATTACCTACTAATGCAGCAGTTTATAAAAGATTTAAAACAAATCAACTGTTGAATCTTTTTTCTTGCCATACCTTCTGTTGTTTCTGATCTTGAAAAGTCCAAGCGACAACTCTACTGATTTTATTGCCTTGCCCCATGTCTAGTGTTTTTACAGAAAATGACTTAGCTCTTTTGAGAGAAGCATAAACACTTTTAAGATTACTTTCTTTAGAGACTAAAGTGGAGAACCAAAGACAGTTGAGCGCATACTTTTTACTTTCATAAATCATATCTCCTATGAATTGCTTTTCACCACCTTTACACCATAACTCATTGCTTCTGCCACCAAAATTAAGATGAGCCTTACTTACTTTTTTCCCTTTTAAATTACCAACTTTTCGTAGTGAGCCAGCTTGTGCAGCCTCATATGATGTATGAAATGGAGGATTGCATATAGACACATCTATTTTTTCTCCTTTTTTTAAGATGCCATTAAAGAAACTATTTTTTCTTGGTTGATGTCTAATTTCTACTTGTTCATTTAGAAATGGATTTTGATCTATAATTTTATTCGCTGACTTAATCGCATTTTGGTCTATGTCTGTACCAATAAATGACCAGCCGTATTCCTTTACGCCAACGATTGGATAAATACAATTAGCTCCTACACCTATATCCATGCAAACAATCTTTTTACCCACTGGAGTCTTTTCAGCATTGCTTTTACCCAGTAAATCAGCCAAATGATGGATGTAGTCAGCCCTTCCAGGGATGGGCGGGCATAAGTAATTCTGAGGTATATCCCAGTATTTCACATCGTATTGATTAAAAAGTAAAGCTTTGTTAAGTGCTTTTACAGCTTTTGGGTCTGCAAAATCTATTGATTCATTATGATAAGCATTGGGTTTGATGAAATCTGATAATTCAGGGTAGCTACTTTTTAGTGCCTTAAAATCATATTGACCTTGGTGTTTATTCCTTGGGTGTAAACCCTGTTTTTTGTTTTTTACTTCTTTCTTACCCTGACTCATTACTACTTTAATATCAATGAACAGGCAAGTTAGTAAGATTTAGATCATCGACTTATAAAGGCTTAAATTTTAAAAAAAATACACGTTTAGCATCTCTTTTTAAGTAATATCAATTTCAAGATGATCTTTCAATTCTATTTGATTCGTTTTAGCAAAAAGCTTTATGGAGTATACCATTAGAACTACAGTATTGAAACTCTTCTTATAATAGCTTAAATCAATTTCATTTTCATGACCATTCTTATGAATCATTTTTATAAAATCATCCCAAATTTCTATTCCTCTAATCTTGTTTTTTTTGAATTTCTTATTATTTCCAATGATGGCATTTTCTCTTATTTCAATTTGGATAGACGGAAGTTCATGTAGTTGATAATTAAACCCGAATGATGCATTAGACTTTTAAGAGAAAATCATAAATAGCTGTTAGATAGCTGCTTAAATTCTGATTTGTAACGCAGACATAGTCTCCATTATGGTGATTAGGAAATTAGGATTTAAGTGGCTAGATGACTGTTAGTTAAGGTTTGTATCAAACTTCTATTGCATCATTCGGGTTAAAGTAATTGCTGTACCTATAAAATAAAATTCAAATGAATCCGCCTGTTGAGTAATTTGAAGAGCTATCAATAATATCAATATAGCAAAAAGGGCGACTACTGAAATGACTTTTTATGGTTTTAATCCCTAAGGGATATTAATTCCCTGGCCGGGCACCCCGACTCTTGAGTCGATCATTAAATTATTGCCCATAGATACCCCGTACCCTTGGGTCGGGGTTGGTTCATTTGAAACTGTTCCAAAGAGACAAATTGTAAAGTAATAAAACATGAGTTCCAGTTAGCGCTTGAGGAGTGAGAGAAATAATTCTTTACTCTCTAACCCTTTTGCATTGTGAAAAATAATCAAATGTACCCATTTGATCTTTCGCCTTTGGCTGAGTCTTCACAACTAACCTCTACAATCTGTGTAGACACAGATTGGGGGCGTTTTAACGTAAGATGACAAAGAATCTAACTTCTAAAAATATCTAGAAACTAACATCTAAAATAGTTACATATTACTTTTAATTCTTCGCATCATTTTATTGGCGAATACAAAGTTATTGAGCTCTTCCACATCAGCATGTAATATGCTTTCATTGTCACCTTCCCATAACTTGTGACCTTTATAAAGAAACATAATATGATCACCAATCTCCATTACACTATTCATGTCATGAGTTACTACTACGGTTGTAATCTCATATTCATCGGTAATTTCTTTAATAAGATTATCAATAGTAATAGAAGTTTGGGGATCTAACCCAGAATTCGGCTCGTCACAAAATAAGTAGTTTGGATTGTTTACAATTGCACGGGCAATTCCAACTCGTTTTTTCATTCCTCCACTTATTTCAGAAGGCATTTTTTTATGAGCATTTTCCAACCCAACACGCTGCAGACAGAAATTGACTCTTTCCGATTTTTCTTCTACAGACATCTTAGTTAATACATTGAGAGGAAACATGACATTCTGCTGAACAGTCATGCTGTCAAACAAGGCACTACCTTGAAATAACATTCCCATTTCTCTCCTTACTTCAGTCTTTAAGTTATTGTCTCCATGAGTGAAATTTCTTCCATCATAAAGTACCTCTCCCTCATTGGGTTTGATTAGACCAACTATATTTTTCAAAAGCACACTTTTTCCAGTTCCGCTGGAACCAATGATTAGATTAGCTTGCCCTTTGTAAAACTGGCCATCAATACCTTTAAGTACTTCTTTATCTCCAAACGATTTTTGAATATTTGTTATTTCAATCATCCTAGTAAAAGTTTAGCTAATGCATAATCTGCACACAAGATAGCGATACAGCTGGTAGTAACAGCACTCGTAGAAGACTTACCTACTTCTAGTGCACCACCCGAAGTGTAAAAACCTTTGAAAGCTGAAATAGAAGCTACCAAGAATGCAAATACAAATGCTTTGATTAATGCAAAAGTGACATTAAAAGGAATAAATTCAAATCTGATTCCATAGACATATTCTGTACCGGTAACTACACCAGTAAGGACACTGGTTAAATAGCCACCATAAATACTTAAAAATCCAGCCAGGACTACCAGCATAGGATAAGTAACCATAGAGGCTAGAACCTTGGGTAAAACCAAATATGAATTAGCATTAATGCCCATTACTTCCAATGCATCTATTTGTTCAGTGATACGCATGGTCCCGAGCTCACCAGCAATGTTGGATCCAACTTTCCCAGCAAAGACAATCGCAATAATGGTAGGAGCGAGCTCCAATACCGTCATATCTCTTACCACTAAAGAAATTACATAGTTTGGAATAAGAGGCGAGACTAAATTATAGGCTGTCTGTATAGTAGTCACTGCTCCCATAAATGAAGAAACTATGGTTACTATAAAGATTGAATTATACCCTATTTTAATACACTCATCAAAAAACAATGAAAGGTAAGTGCTGAAAGATTCACGTCTAACTACAAGGTTCCCTAAAAAAATAATGTACTTTCCTAAACTTCTCATTCGATAGTGTTAATTTGAGCTGGTCTGTGAATTCACTAACTTGCGGCAAGTTACATTGAATCCATGAAATAATTAAACATAGTTTTAGGGTATTTAATTGCCTTTTTGACAATCAATTGGGTTTTTGTAACAAATAGATAAACTTTAATGTTAAAGCCTGAAAGTTTATGATTTTTTTAAGGCGATTATTTTAATTTAGTTTTTGATGTCAGGGCAAATCCAAAGAAAGACAGCAATTGTCACAGGTGGTACCAAAGGTATAGGAAGGGCGATTATAGATAAATTTTTATCTAACAACATAGATGTAATAACCTGTGCAAGGAATGAAAATGAATTACAGGATTTTAAAGTTGAATTAGAAAACAAATATCAAGATTGTAAAGTCTTCGTTAGTAGGGCAGATATGTCGAATAAAGAAGAAGTCTTTGATTTTATTGATTTCATCAAAATGACTGGTAGAAATATAGATATTTTGGTAAATAATGCAGGTGTATTTGTTCCTGGAATGGTGCATCAAGAGGAGGATGGTGTACTTGAATTGATGATGTCTACTAACTTGTATAGTGCTTATTATTTGTCGAGGGGTGTAGTTCCTAAAATGAAGAAGAATAAAACGGGACATATATTTAACATATGTTCTATAGCCAGCTTGCAAGCTTACGAAAACGGTGGATCATATAGTATTTCAAAATTTGCAATGCATGGGTTTAGCAAAGCCCTTAGAGAGGAACTGAAAAAAGAAGGGATTCGAGTGACCGCTGTTTTACCAGGAGCCACTTTTACAGCAAGTTGGGAAGGAGTGGATTTGCCTGAAGAACGCTTTATGAAAGCAGAAGATGTGGCAGATATTGTTTATGCATCATATATTTTGAAAAGTAATACGGTAGTAGAAGACATTGTTTTAAGACCGCAATTAGGGGATATCTGATTGGATATGATTGATTTCCGTTCAAAATATTCTAAGAGAAGATTGGAACAAAATAACGTACCTGAAGTTTTAAAACTAGGATTTATTAAAACAAAATGAATATATCAGCAGAAGCCTTAAAGGATCATGTGAAATATTGTAATTCACTTACGAATTATAAGCGGAGATTAACGAGAGAGGTGAATATCGGTGGCATATCGATGGGAGGGAAGAACCCAATAAGAGTTCAATCTATGACTACTGTAGACACCATGGATACACAAGGGTCTGTGGCGGAAGTATTGAGGATGGTGGAAGCTGGTTCTGAATATGTGAGGATAACTGCACCAAGTATCAAAGAAGCACAAAACCTTGAAGAAATTAAAAAGGAACTTAGGAAGAGAGGATGTGAAGTCCCTTTAGTAGCTGATATTCATTTTACACCCAACGCGGCAGAACTTGCGGCTCGAATAGTGGAAAAAGTAAGGGTGAATCCAGGGAATTATGCAGATAAAAAGAAATTTGAGACCATAGATTATACCGATAGTTCTTACGGTGAAGAGCTTGAAAGGATTAGGGAAAAATTCATGCCATTAGTAAAAATCTGTAAGGAGTATGGCACAGCTATGAGAATAGGGACTAATCATGGTTCACTTTCTGATCGGATAATGAGTAGGTATGGAGACACACCACTAGGCATGGTAGAATCTGCTCTTGAGTTTATACGTATATGTGAGGAACTAAACTATTTTGAGTTAGTTATCAGCATGAAATCATCTAATACCCAAGTGATGGTTCAAGCATATAGGTTATTGGTCAATCGATTGGAAAATGAAGGACTTCAGCCTTACCCTCTTCATTTAGGAGTAACTGAAGCTGGTGAAGCAGAAGACGGTAGAATTAAATCTGCAGTAGGTATTGGTACTTTGTTAGAAGATGGTCTTGGTGATACGGTTAGAGTTTCCTTAACTGAACCACCTGAAATAGAACCTCCTGTCGCTAAAGTTTTGACTGATAGGTATCATCAAAGGAAAAAGAATAGTGAAATTGCTCCTTTGAAAGTTAATATACCATTTGACCCCTTTTCTTACAATAAAAGAAAAACCATTGAAGTACATAACCTTGGTTCTGCCAATGTACCTAGGGTAATTGCTGATTTAAGTGATTTGGAAAAGGTGGAATGGAGAGATTTAAAAAGTATTGGCCATTTCTACCTTCCTGAGCTAGATAAATGGAAAATGAATGATCTAGGCTGTGATTTCATTTATGCTGGTAGCGAAAAGATCAATTTTATGCTTCCTAATGGCCTGAAACAGATAGTAGATCTTGCTGGGTGGACTCATAGTGATGAACACCTTTATCCATTGATTAAAAATGAAGAATTGACAGAGGAGGTCAAGTTAAGTAGCCAGTTAAATTTTTTATTACATGACGCTACGGAGTTAACGCTTCCTGGGCAAGTTGTCGATGACCCATCAAAATGGGTAGTTATACTAGAAACCACGCAGGAACAGGCAATGACAGCATTGCGTAGATTCTTCTTTTATCTAGTAGAAGAAAAAATCCAAATACCAGTCATCATTAAAAGGTGTTATAATTCTCTAGCACAAGACCAACTAATGATGTTTGCAGCTACAGATATTGGAGGTTTGTTGATTGATGGATTTGGTGATGGGGTTATGCTTGATATTAAAAAACAGTTTTCTGATAAGCATGAACAATTAGACTCCTTGAAGAATGTCAATGCAATTGCCTTTGGGATTTTACAAGCTGCTAGAACTAGGATGACTAAAACTGAATACATTTCATGTCCTTCTTGTGGAAGAACTCTTTTTGACTTACAAGAGACTACTGCAATGATCAGAAAAAGGACAGATCATTTAAAAGGGGTGAAGATTGGGATTATGGGGTGTATCGTAAATGGCCCTGGGGAAATGGCAGATGCAGACTATGGGTATGTAGGTTCTGGAAAAGGAAAAATTACTCTTTACAAAGGAAAGGAAGTAATGAAAAAAGGAGTTGCTTCTGAAAATGCGGTAGATGAATTGATCAATATCATCAAAGAAGATGGTCAATGGATAGAACCGGCACTTATCCAAGAAGAGTTGAATTAAGAAAATGAAGAGCTATTAGAATTTATTGTGATAGAATGATTATAGTCACTTTGTTTCCCTTTAGTTTAAGCTTATCAAACAAATAATCTGTAATTGTGAATTAATAATTGACAATATCAGAAAGATAGAATTTAGTAGAAATTTGATCTACCTAAAACTAACCGTATTAATGTTTATTGATATTAAATAAGAAACAATGATAGAAAAAGAACAAAAAGAAGAAGAAAGGGGAGTTGGTTATTATTTGGGTTTAAAGGAAGTTGCTACTTATTTTTTTAGAAAAAAGGATCCAAATAAAAAGACAAATTTTAGCCTAAAGGCTATGCATACAGTGAATAAGATTTCAATTATTATTTTTATTTTAGGTATGCTGTTTTTTTTGTTTAAAATTTTCTTTTTAAGGTAATGAATATAGAATCTCTAAGAGAATATTGTATCAGTAAACCAGGGACTACTGAAGGCTTTCCTTTTGACAATGTTACTTTAGTTTTTAAAGTGATGGGAAAAATGTTTCTTTTAACCAATGTAGAAAATTTTGAAAGTGCTAATATGAAGTGTGATCCTGAGTGGGCAGTAGAACTTAGGGAACAGTATGATGGAAGTATAATTCCTGGTTATCATATGAACAAAAAGCTTTGGAATACAGTTTCAGGTGATGGGGCTGTACCAGATAAGTTATTCTATGAATTAGTAGATCATAGTTATGATCTAGTAGTGAAAGGATTAACTAAAAAATTGAAGGCAGAACTGGGGCAATTAAAAGAAGGATGATTTATCTATGCTTTCTCAATTGTTCCTTGAGGTCTTTTGTGAATTTTTCAGCTCCGTTTAAATTTAGGTGATCTGTATTTAGGTAAAATTTATCTAAATACGATTCATCAGTACTTTTATCAATTACCATAAATCCGTTTTCTTCAAGTTTCTTCTTTTCTTTAATAAAACGTTCTTTAATCACGTGAGGAATTTTATTGAAGTAAGTTGAATGTACTGGAGTGGTTACTAAGATCGGAAAAATGTTATTCTTTCTACAAATTTCTAGGATCTTATTAAGGTATTCAATTGAGTGATTTGATACTGTTAGCGCTTTTTCCTTAAAAAAATAATGGGTTGAAAGCACTAGGTGAGCATCACTCACATCTATATGGTTGTTATTTGAAAATTTGCTCATAAAAAAAGTGTGGTTCTTACGGGGTTGTAGTGCGATTTGTTTAAATAGAATTTTGAAAAGAGCGTGGTAATTTACCTTAAGTTCCATTAAATCATCAAGGTTCATTATATGATAACTACGCTTTAACATTTCTGTTACCCATGGCTTTTCCGAAAACTTTAAATCATTATAGGTAGAGATGTTTTGATGCGCAAAACCAATAATTATTGTATCAGGTTGAGCAGTTTCTAGTATTTTTTTTAGTTTCCAATAAGTTAAAATATAGGGTTCATTTGATTGAGCAATATTTTTAGCATTTGATAGATACTTAGTGTCGATGGCCTTTTTGGGATGAGAATCTCCAATGATCAATGTAGTTGGATTTTTTAAGTCAAGTTCTGTTTGGTTAATAATAGATATATTAATAGCCGACACTATTCCAAAGTATAACATAACCAATAAGCAAAAATTAACGAAATTTCTTAAAAATGTACCCATGACTTAGAATTGAAAATAGATATAAGTTTCAGGCTTATCCATAAAAGAAAGAATGACCACTATCAAGGTTAGATATGCTACATGCCTTATAGGCCTTTTCCATTTTAGTCCCAACTTAGCTATTGCAAACTGTTCTTCCCTTCCGATCCATTCAATAGATAAAAATAAAATGATTAATAAAATGAGCTTTTTAGGAAGTACTGGTGTATTCGTAATAGGATCTATTATTTGGGGTACTGAGAAGATTGTTGGAGAAAATACTTCCGAGAGATACATAAAAGCATGTGTTAGGTTTTCTGCCCTAAAGAATATCCAGGCAACAACAGTTAAGCTAAAGGTAAAGGCAATTTTAAGAATGTCTGAGAAAGATGGGAGTAATTTACCTGAAGCAACAGTATCTAGATAGTTCCTGTTTTTATTTGCAATTAAAAGAGGTAAAAAATAGAGAGCATTCAAGAACCCCCAAAATACAAATGTCCAATTTGCTCCATGCCAAAAACCACTTACTAGAAACACAATGAAGGTATTTCTTATGCGATGCCATTGGGAGCCCTTACTACCACCTAAAGGGATGTAAAGATAATCTCTAAACCAAGTTGAAAGTGAGATGTGCCATCTCCTCCAGAATTCTCCTATGTTTCTAGAAAAATATGGGAATGCAAAATTTCTAGTTAATGAAAAACCAAATAGCCTTGATATACCAATCGCAATATCAGAATAACCCGAGAAATCACCGTAAATTTGAAAAGCAAAGAAAACGGCCCCCAATAAAAGAGTGCTTCCATTATAGTCAGTAGAGTTATTAAATATTATATTGGCATATTCTGCACAACTATCAGCTATAACAATTTTTTTAAACAAGCCCCACAAAATTTGACGAAGACCATCTATGGCTTTTTGATAATGAAAAGTTCGATTAGAAAGAAACTGGGGTAATAAGTTTTTAGCTCTTTCAATAGGCCCTGCAACTAATTGAGGAAAAAAACTAACAAATGCTGCAAATGCAATAAAATCCTTAATCGGCTTTATCTTTCTTTTATAGAGATCTATTGTATAGCTAAGTGTCTGAAATGTATAAAAGCTGATTCCAACAGGTAAGATTAAATGCAGTGATTCTGTTTTAATAGGATACCCAAAGAAGGAAATGGCGTTTGTAAAATTATCAATAAAAAAATTGTGGTACTTAAAGAAGAATAACATGCCAAGGTTAAAAGTGATGCTTAACCAGAGTAATAACCTTCTCTTATTAGGTAGAAGTTCTTTGTCCAATAAGATTCCAATTGTATAATCAACCAGGGTACTTAATAAAAGTAGAGATAAAAACCGCCAGTTCCAATACCCATAAAAAACATAGCTAGAGATTAAAATGAAAAAATTTTGCGATTTTAAATTGTTCTTTAAAACTAACCAATAGATTAAGAAAACACTTGGTAAAAACAATAAGAATTCCAATGAGTTAAATAGCATTTTTCAGTTATTTTTATTCATGCACAAACTTATTCTCATGATAGAATTTGGATGTCATCTAACCCTGTGATTTCCGTGAAATCAAATCCGCTAACATTTTTTGGTAAAGCAAGTGCCGCCTTATACGGACCATCCATTGGAATATCAAATAGAGACCATTTATCTTTTTCCTTGAGGTTGAAGTGTGTAGATAAAAGCCTAGCTTCTTTTGCTGGTAATAAGGAGACATCAAACTCTTTTAACGGGAAAGACAACCCTTGTCCTACAGCTTTAATAAAAGCCTCTTTTCTTGTCCAGCAGTTAAAAAAACCAATAGATTGATCTTCTCCACTTAGCGTAAGAAAATCGGAGACTTCATTGTCAGAGAAAAACCTTCGTGCTACATCTGTTAACTCTTCAGTATACTTGATTAATTCGATGTCTACCCCTAAGACACTATCCTCTGTAAAACCTATTAACACACGTTCTCCAGAATGAGATACATTGAAGTGTAAATTTGTTTTTGGTTTTAATAAAGAAGGTTTTTGATATTTTGAATAGGTAAAATGAATTTCATTGGGATCAACCTTTAAATATTTACTTATAATAAACCTAAGTGTTGCTCTAGCTAGGACATAAATTTTCATATCCTTATTAAACCTATATTTTCCAGCTTTAATTTTCTCATCTTCTGAAAGCATATGTAAACAATCGCCAATTGATTGATTGAATTGGCTTGTTTTAAAACTCCATATTTGTGGACGATTCATATCTTTCATAGTAAGTAAATTCTTTAGCTAACAACTGTTTCTTTCAATAAACATTCATTTAACTGAGCTGCTAACCCTTGAACTTCTGGTTCTTCAAATAAAGTTTCATGATGTCCATCAACGACATGGATGTCTAACCCACCCTTGCCCAAAGATTTCCATCTTGCAATGTGGAAGTCCTTGGATTTATTTTCAGCATTCTCTTTGCTTCTGATCCAAGTAATTTTACCTTCATACGGTTCCCACTTGTAATCTATATAAACTTTATTCAGAGAATCTTTCATATCTCTTAGGCGCCTAAATTGACCACCTTCAAACGCATGAACATTTGATTTTTCTTTTTTAGGTTTGAATTGATTGGAGAGTTTCTTGATTATTTCTCCATATTGCCCTTGTTTAAGAAGTTTCACAAAGTTCTTAACTCTTGTTTCATTGGAGGGTTCTGGATCCCCCATAAAAAATGGATAAGAATCAATGAAAGAAAGTAGAGAAATTTTATCTCCTTGCTTTTTTAATAGGTGGGCTATTTCTAAACAAACTGCATTGCTAAAACAAGTGCCAATAAGTGCATAAGGTCCTTCTGGTTGTGCTTTTTTCATTTCATCTATATAGTATTTAGCCATTTCATTGATACTACTATGATAATCTGTGGAACCATCTAAACCTAATGGTTGGATACCATAGACAGGAAACTGAGGATCAAGATGTTTTACTAGGTTTTTATAAAAAAGTACATGGCCACCACCTGCATGTGTGCAAAAAACAGCTGGTCTAGTCCCTCCTTTGCGGAGAGGAACAAGCGATGACCATTCATTGTTTACACCTGCTTCCTCTTTAAATACCTTAGCTAACTGTTGAATCGTTGGGTTTTGTAATAAGGTAGCCGGAGGAACATTTTTCCCAAAAACACGCTCAGTCCACGAAAACATGCCAACTGCATGTATAGATTTACCTCCTATTTCAAAGAAATCGTCGGTAATGCCGATTGGGTTTATTTTGAGTATAGTCTCCCAAATTCTAACTAATTCAAATTCGGTTTCTGTTGTAGGGGCTGTATATTCTGTATCTTCTCCTAGCTTGATCGTATTAATTTCATTTTCTTGATCAAGGCTGATAGGTAAATCTGTTTCAGTAATACAATTTATTAACTCACCTATTTGAATACTAGCATTTTGCAATGAAGTAGTTAATAATTTATATAAACTATTTTCTAGCCAAGCAATGAATTCTTGAGGAAGTCTGTCAGGGTCGTACTGAAAACTAATTTCTAATAAATCCCCAGGTTTTACAATGACTGTTAACGGGTATGTAGAGGTTAATCCACTTTCAAATGAATTAACTTCAATATTTCCAGCAGTAATAGGCGACCATGGAAAATTTTCAAAAACTAATAAGGTATCAAAAAGTGGATTTAAATTATATCTACCAAGGAGATTATATATTTCGTCAAGGTTAATATGTTCATGGGCATTATTTTGGTTTAACTCTTGGAAGAGGTCTTGTATCCACTCTGCAAAGCCTTGATTATTATCTAGTTTGATCCAAGCAGGTAAAACATTCATAAACATGCCTGACATGTTTTCGATATTGGCTAAATCTAAAGACCTACCTGATGTCGTATAGCCAAAAGCAACTTCATTATGTTTGAATAATTTACTTAAAATTAAACCCCAGTAGGCATGAATTAGAGTATTGACCGTTGTTTTATTTTTTCTGGCAAAAGCATTTAATTCTGTAGTTTCTTTTTCATTAATATAGAATGATTGTTTCTTTATGTCAAGACCTACTTTAGCAGACTTACTGATTAAGCCATAACTTTTCATCCCTTCTAATGAATCTTTCCAATGTTGATGAATGCTAGCTTTTCTTGTTTTAATTAACTTTAGGTAATCCTTATATATAGGAACCGCTTCAAAAGAAATTTGTGTATCGTTTATTTGTGCACCGTAGAGTTGAAATACTTCTTTAATAATAACTGCCGCTGACCACCCGTCTAAAATTAGATGGTGACAACTCCAAACTAATAAATTTTGATTATTTGCTCCCTCAAATACTTTCACTCTTGAAATAGGTGCCTTCACAAAATCAAATCCTTTTTCTCGGTCATGCAAAAGGTAATTATTGATTGCCTTCTCTGGGTTTTCATGATTTTTTATGTCTTCGGAATCAAATGGAACTATACTTTTTTCGTGAATCACCAGTACAGGTTTCTCAATTTTTTCCCAATGTGCTGAACAGCGTAACATCTGATGTCTATCTGTAATATCCTGCCAGCACTTATTCAATAACGAGGTATCTATTTTACCTTCTATATCACATTTCACCTGAAGAAAACCTTGATCAAAAGTTGATTGAGTGCTGTGCAACAAAAGGTTTTGCTGCATAGAAGTAAGGGGGTATATCGATTCTACTTTGGTACCTGCCATGATTAAATTTGATTGAAAAGATTTTGTAAATCTTCAGTACTTAAATTTGCTTCAGGAAAATCAGAAGATGTATATTGACTTTCATGTTGATTTGTACAAAAAACTAAAATTTCAAGTAAGCTTTTCTCATATTGAAACAGTAATGCTTCTACTTTTTCTTTTGTGAAATATTTTGGAGAATAGTCTAACTTTAATTCAAATTGGTTTAATCGGATATTTGCATTTATCTCTAGTGGATGATGACGCTCACTATCATTGCTTCGAGTATGATTAGTCAGTGAATTGAATTGAAAAGGGTCATTTTTATGTCCACTAGAGTTTCCAGAATAATTAAATATTAATTCTGGTTTCTGTTTTAAGGGTTTATTAGCTAAGTATCTTAAAGCACCATAACTTAACCCATCATTAGGAATACTGCGGATATGTTCCTTCAAATTACTTAAATTATCGCCCATCCCTTTTTCTTTTTGGAGAGTAAGCGCTAAAGGAAAATAGGAAGTTAACCAACCTATTGTTTGACTTAAATCAACTTTTTGATCGACAGTCTTTCTACCATGTTTTTCAATTCCAATCAATATACTTTCCAATCCAATACTTCTTTCCAAAGCATACTGAAGAGCTAGGAGCATTAAATCAAATGGGGTTGTATGAAAAGCATCATTGGCACTAGTGAGCAATAATTCTGTATTTTGTACATCAATAGAAATAGTTTTTGAACGAATCTCATTTTCTAAGACTGGCTCCATTTTGTTTTGAGTACCGATAATTGATTGATTGGCTGTTTGTGACATCCAAAAAGATAAATCCTCTTCAAATGGAAATAATGATTTTTCGTTGTTTATGACTTGAGCCCATGTACCAAACGAAGAATTACTGATTGTTAAATTGGAATTATTGATTAGTTGGTGATACAGGTTATGCACTTCATCCAAAATAATACTCCAAGAAATACTATCTACTACTAAATGATGAGCAATTATCACTAGTCTACAGCTTTCAATATTTTTGTTTTCAAAATAAATGACTTTAAAAAGATTCCCGTCACTAAGTATAAAAGATTCATTGACTTTTTTTAGGTGTTCATCGATAGTTGATTCACTGGAGAAAGGTATTACTTGAAATAGATCATTTGAGAATTCTTCAGTAATTCTGGAAAACCACTGATCGTTCACTTTTTCAAAAGCTTGACGTAACCCATCGTGATTTTTAACTAATAACTCAAAGCTCTGTTTTAAAAAATTTACTTGATATTGACTTACATTATTTATGATCAAAGATTGATTCCAGTGTTGTGGTGCATTAACGTGTTCTTCAAAAAACCAATGTTGTATGGGAGTTAAAGGGATGTGACCAACAATCTTTTTTTCTCTATGATCAGAAGTTTCTTTATCCTCAATATCTACTTGAGTAGCAAGTCGAGATATGGTCTGATAATCAAATATTAAATTAGGGGCTAATTTTAACCCTAGTTTTCTGGCTTTTGAAACGATTTGAATACTTAAGATAGAATCTCCGCCTATTTCAAAGAAGTTATCGTCTACACTAATTGGTGAAAAGTCTAATACTTCTTGCCAGATATTAATCAAACTTTGTTCAATACTTGAAGCTTCTTTTGAGGAGGAACTACTTAGTTCTCTATTAGATTTAACAGGTAATGGCAAATTATTAAAATCAATTTTACCATTGCCTAGTTTAGGAAAATCGGCTAACTCAATTACATTAGTGGGAATCATGTAATCAGGCAGTTTATCATTTAAGTATTCCTTAAATTCTTCCTTTTGAAAACCTTTATTAGGAATTACATAGGCTATTAATTGATCTTTACCTTCTTGAAATGAAAGTCTTTTCTTTAGTAAAGTAATCTGTGCTGGTGTTAAATTTTCGATTCTTTCTATGTCAATTTTACCCATTACTTTACTGCTTTAACTGCTACCATTGTATTTGACCAAAATGCATCGCGGACACTTGGCGGAATGTCAATTGCCACTGTTTCTAGAGAGAATGATTTGAAAAACTTAAAGAGTAATCGTTGATGAGCCCTACTTAAAGAATCTATTTCTGTAGTAAGATAGGTGAAAACTCCACCCTTTTTTAAATGAGCTGCAGCATGCTCAAAGAAATGTCCAGCAAAGGTTATTCCTCCATGTACATAGTTCATATATTCTTCATCATTCAAAGGATAGGTGTGAAAAAATATGGCATCAAATAAATCAAGATCCTCTATTGTATCTTGCCATAAACCTTCCACTATTCTGATATCTCTTCCTTTAAATTGTTTTTTCCATTCATGAAACCTGTCAACTATGCTATGATTACACTCTATGATCGTATGAGATTTTAAAGGGTAATCTTGAATAAAAGAGGAAGAAACACCTCTGCCGAAGCCAATTTCCAAAACGTCACCTTTTGTTTCACCTACATACCTTGCCATGGTTTTCATCATAGGTGTTTGCCAGTCTTCCATGATCTCATGGTCTGACAAGGTTAACTGTGTTCTATCTTCAAAATTCCCGGAAATCAAAGCCTTTGAAAATGCTTTAGTATGCTCGTCCATAGCTAGTACATCCATAGAGAACTCCTTCATCATTTGATTCAGTATAGTATTCTTTTGTGTAAACTGTGGTGGGTTAATGAAATCTTCATCTTTTAGATGTAAGTTCAATTCAAACCCTGGTTTCCTAATGATCTTTTTCATATGCAAAAAGTATTAATTTGTTAAATTTTGAGATTCAACAAATGTCAATATATTGTCAGCTTCCTGATCGTCTAAACTGTTTAGTAAGTCTAGTAAAGCTTGATTTTCATCCTGTTTGATTTTTACTTTTTTGATGGCAACAGTAGCATCCAGTACTTTTTCATAATCTGCAACTAACCTATTAATTTCATCCATTTCTACACGATGACCCCTTATTTTGACCTGATTATCTTTTCGGCCTAAGAAAAGAATATCTCCTGAATCTATGCGTAATCCTAAGTCACCTGTCTTATATAGTCTTTTCCCATTAGCAGGGTCTATTATGAATTTTTCATCATTTAGTTTTTGCTGATTTAAATAACCAAAATCAGAAACACCTGAACCTCCTATATAAATTTCTCCTCTTATGCCCACTGGAACTTGGTTTAATGAATGATCAAATATTCTTAAATAAGTATTAGCGGGTGCTTTTCCTATAGGAACAGATGTCTGTTTGATAGGCTCGGTTATTTCATAAACACTACTCCAAACTGTTCCTTCTGTAGGCCCATATTCATTGAATAACCGTGTGTTACTCAGTGTTTCTAAATGTAGTTTTGTTAATTTTTTCGGGAGTGACTCTCCTGCTAAAACCACGCTTTTAATTATACTAACCGCCTCTTTAGCATTTTTTAATAAGGCGTCATATAATGAAGGAAGTAATAAAGTATGTGTTATTTCCTCTTCTATTATGAGATTAGAAACCTTTTCTAAGTCTTGTTCATCTCGTGATTCTGTAATGACCAATTTACCACCTACACACAATGACCAGAAAATACCTGCAACTGAACTATCGAATGAAAAAGATGGGAATAGAAGGTAGTTTACTCGATCATTACCGTAATAATCTAATCTTGCCTTTGTTGAACTATATAAATTCCCATGAGAAATACCTACTCCTTTTGGTTTTCCAGAACTTCCTGAAGTATAAATAACATAAGCTAAATCCTTTGGGGAAGGGTTATCATTTATTTCAAAAGGAAAATCTAATTGAAGAACCTCTTCTATATCAACTTTCTGGTAAGAACCTTCTTGTAAAGATGTTTTTGTTTTATGATGATAAAGTACACTAACGACCTTTGAATCTTCTAACATGTGTTGTATTCTATCCATTGGATAGTTAGGATCTAATGGTAGATAGGCACACCCAGCTTTTAATATACCTAGAATAGCTACTATAGTATCTACTGAGCGATCCATATAAATACCAATAATATTACCTTTCGTAAAACCATTGTTTTGTAAATAACCAGCTACTCTGTTGGAAGCTTCTGTGAGTTCTGCATGTGAGAGATTATGTATCCCACAAACAACCGCAGTATGATCCGCATATTCTTTTGATTTTGAGTTGATTAGCGAACAAATACTTTGATCTTTATCAATCACTTCCTGAGAATTAGAATTGATCAATGCCGTTTCATTTTGACCCATAATGGATATTTCATCCAAGGGCTTGTGAACATTTTTGGTCAAATGATCCAATAGTACTAGAAAATGCTGATTAATTCTACTGATCGTTTCTGGCTTAAATAAATCTTTGGCATATTCCCAGATTAGATTGAAATCATCGCCTCTTTCTTCTACAAATAACGTCAAATCAAATTTAGAAACACCGTAATCTAACAATGGGTTTTGGAAAGTAACCTCTTCGCCAAATGAAGGTAATATGGGTACTTTATGATAAATAAACATGGTTTGAAAGAATGGGTTTAAATTCCCAGTTCTTTCAGGGTTCAATTCCTTTATGAGTAATTCAAAAGGAACATCTTTATTATCAAATGCATCAAATACATTTTTTTGAACACTTTTTAATATCTCTGAAAATGACTGATTTTCAACTTTAGTATTTATGACAACCGTTTCATCAAAGTAACCAACTATTTTTTCAAGCTCAAGGTCATTTTTATTAGTAAATGGAACCCCTACAGGGACGGAGTTTTTATTTCCATATTTATACAATAAACACTGATAAACAGTTAATAAAATTACAAACGGTGTTAGATTATATTCGCTTGATAAATCTTTGATCCTTTTATTAAGTTGCTCTGAACAAGCATGATGCTGAAAGCAACCTGAAAAAGTAGGAACAAATGGCCTCGAATAGTCAAAAGGTAGGTCAACTTCGGAATTGACATCCTTTAATTGATTTTTCCAATAAGATAATTTTTTTGGATCTACAGGTTTACTTGTTATCTCATTCGTATATTGTCCAAACTTATAATTAAGCTTTTGTAAATTATCAACAGTACCTTTTACCAAGGATCGGTATATAGTTGATACCTCCTCTCTAAGCAAACCAACTGACCATTTGTCTATGATAATATGATGCGTAATAATTCCTATTTGATATTGATCGTTACTTAGTTTTACGATAGATAGTCTTAGTAAATTCCCTGTTTCCAGATCAAAAGGTTTCCTTGCATCTTTTATGATTAATTTCTCTGCTGTTTGTTCCTCTAATTTGTTTTTAGAAAGATCATGCTGGATAATTTGAAATTGGCCTTTATCACTAATAAACTGAAAAGGAATTCCATTTTCTTCTTTAAACTTTGTTCTAAAAACTTCATGCCTCTTAACTATTGCATCAAAAGCACTGATGAAATGTTCTAAGTTAAATACACCTTCAAACTGATAGGTGTCCAAATAATTATAGAAAGGGTTTTGAGGGTTTGACTTATATAAAAAATATAAACCTTGTTGATTGTAAGATAAAGGATATTTGTTTTCCTCTTGACTTTTAACTGAAGGCTGGACACTTTTTTTCTTTCTATCTAGCCATTTATTAAGTAGCGAACTTTTTTCTTTGCTCATGATGTAATGATTTACTAATTAAAGATGCTGCTGTAAATGCTAAATAGGAAATTACCTAGTTGTAGGTCAATGTCAAAACCCCTTTCTATGAACCAATAGATTGAGATGAAGATTAATAAAAAAGAACCAAAAACTAGCATGATGTGATAGAGTTTAGTTTTCCTAATTATATAAAGAATTGGAAAAATTCCAGAAATAATTGCTAATTGTCCTAATTCTACGCCAATATTAAAACCAAAAAGGGAGAGTCCTAAATAATCACCGCTAAGCCCTATGTCTGATAGTACACTGGCGAAACCAAATCCATGGAATAACCCAAAACCAAATGCAATAATCCATTCTTTTGACCTGAAAATTGGATGGAAGTTATTCCAAGCAGCCAATGCGATAGATATAGCTATTACAGATTCAACAAACCTTGATGGTAAAAGAACAATGTTTAATGCCGCTAGGCTTAATGTGATTGTATGTGATATGGTAAAGAAAGTGACTATTTTTATGATGTACATAAAAGCAGGTTTAAACTTTTCTACAGATTGCCACCCTCTTTCTTTAGCACTATAATTCCCAAACGGGTTTAGCATTGCCCATGTAAATCTTCCCTTACCAGAAGTGTCATTGTATCTTGTGATTACAGAAGGTAATACTAAGGCAAGTAGAAATAGGATATGGTCTAAACCTATCCAAATATGCCATACACCTTCTTTAATTAAAGTGATGAACCCCTTAAAAATAGAACCCTCAGTAAGGTCTAATTCTTGTTGTATATTACCACGGGCAAAAAATAAAGAAGTGATTGACTCATTGTTATGTATGCCAGCTTTCCAATTATATTCTATGACAACCAGCCCTTGATGGTCTGTGGTTTTTTCAAACAATACATTGTAATAAATATTTAGAGCATCAGGGATTTCGGTAATGTTATCTAATTTGAAGTTTACTTGAACAAATGTTCCTAATTTCCCCACTCTCAATAACTCTATTTCACCAAATTTTATCTGATGATTCCCAAGAAGAGAAGAGAATTTTACTTTTGGTAAGTAATAGGATTTTAGGTCTTCTTCATACCTTTTAACTACAGATTCTTCTACATCATCTTCTAGGTTTAACCCTAATGCTAGGTTAAGTTCTTTGATATTAATTTCGAACCTCCCATCAATAGAATTTTCATAGACTTGTAGATAAATATAGCTTTGTTTCGGATTGTGCGCATTTACATTTGAGAATACCACAACTGTAAAAAACAAGCATAAAATATAAGCTTTGAAGTTCATTTTGATAAAAGTGTTTAATAAATAATTCACTATTGTGCATTTATTTTAAGTACAAATTCAAATACGATTCCTTTTTTCCAAAAAGATTAAATAGTGTTAAAAAGGTTATAAAAAGAAATTGAAAATATTTTTTCAGACTTAATCTTTTCATTTTGGATACATCGTATATCCCATCATATGAGATCATTTTCAACGATAAGAAAATACTGTAACGTGAAGAGAAGTTGATATAGTTGCGTGCAGAAAAAATGTTTTTATTCTAAAAAAGACTTTCAAAAAAAACTTTTTAGCTAAGCAACTATCAATTACAAACTTTCGTCAAGGTGAATGAATTGACTGAAAAGACAATAGTTTTTCATTAAATGAACATGACTAAATTCAAACTTTAGGTTTTATAGTTCCTTTAATGAATTTAAAATTCTGATAATAGTTATTATGAAAAAAAGTAGAGATAAAACGCTCTTACTTACCAGTGAAGACATACAGTCTATCATATCTCGTGTAGGGTTAGATAAATTGATGGATAAGCTAATTCAAAAGATTGAGATTGAAATTCAAAAATTTGAACCAGAAGAAATTGTGATACCCAAACGGGATGGTTTTAATTATAAAGCGCCTGCACTTGGATTAGTTGAATGGATGCCTTTATGGCAGAAAGGTAAAGAGGTGACAATAAAGGTAGTAGGTTATCACCCTAATAATCCCATTAACTTTGGAGTACCTACCATTTTATCTACAATTTCACAATACGACACTCACACAGGACATTTATTAGGTGTTGTTGATGGAGTTTTATTAACTGCTTTAAGAACAGGTGCCGCATCTGCAGTTGCTTCTAAATTTATGGCTTCAGCAAATAGTAAATCACTAGGGTTAATAGGATGTGGAGCACAGTCCATAACTCAATTGCATGCTTTATCTAGAATCTATGATTTTCAGAAAGTAAGGTTTTACGATGTAGATACTGAAGTAATGAAATCTTTTGTTTCAAGAGCGGAAGTTCTTGGCTTGAACTTAGCATATGAAGAAAGTTCTATTGAAAGAATAGTGGCTGACTCAGATATAGTGTGTACGGCAACCTCCATTGATGTAAATGAAGGACCATTATTTAAAGGGCTAGAATATCAAAAGCATGTTCATTTCAATGCGATTGGTTCTGATTTCCCAGGGAAAGTAGAAGTACCTATGGAAATAATAGAAGAATCTTTTATTTGCCCAGATTTCATAGACCAAGCCTTGATAGAAGGGGAATGCCAAAGACTAAAAAGAGAAGATATTGATGCAGATTTATCGACAATAGTTAAATCACCAGGATCATATACAAAGATAAAAGATCAAGTGACTGTATTTGATTCTACTGGGTGGGCGCTTGAAGATCATGTAGTGATGAATATGTTTTTAGAATTTGCAGAGGAGTTTGGAGTAGGTAAATGGACGGCTATTGAGTTTTTACCTGAAGACCCAAAAGATCCATACTTTTTTGTCAAAAATCCAATGGAAGTAGTATCAGAATAGCTAGTATTTAGATTAAATCATATCAAAATAACCCATCCTATTTTTCCTTAACGGAATAGTTATAGAAAAGTAAGAGTAATAAAATTATGACTTATTCATAAACTTAACTAACTGATAATCAAGTATTTATAAATAAGGCTCAAAAATTCACCTATCAGCAAAAGACTCATGGGTAATGCCTCAATATTATTTCAATAATTAAATAGTTTTAATCAAAGTAATGGTTTTTATCATGTCTTTATCAAAGAAAAAATTAGACAAGAAATTAGAAAAGAAGTGGTTGTTTAGAAGTGTTCTTTTTCTAACATTTATTGCAACCCATTTCCACTTGACCGCTCAAACGTTAAAAGGGAAAATAGTTGATGAGAGCAACATAGCGCTACGTGGAGCATATGTTATCCATTTAGCATCTGAACACCATGCCCATACCAACCATTTAGGTTTATTTGAATTGCCAGGAATCAAGGATGGTGATGTAATTCAAGTTACACACGTGGGGTTCGAAACAGTGGTAATGGAAATTCAAGAGGTTAAGCAAGAGTTATTGATTCAAATGAAAGAAGCAATTATTGACTTAAGTGAGATCACGGTAAACCCTGGAATAGACCCATTGAATTTGGTTTCTAAAATAGATATAGGAATTAGTCCAGTAAAAACTTCTCAAGAAGTACTGAGAAAAGTGCCTGGTTTGTTCATAGGGCAGCATGCTGGAGGTGGAAAAGCTGAACAAATATTTTTGAGGGGTTTTGATATAGACCATGGTACAGATGTCAATATCACAGTAGATGGGCTTCCAGTGAATATGGTATCACATGCCCATGGGCAAGGTTATGCGGATTTGCACTGGTTAATCCCAGAAGCCATTGAAAACATAGATTTTGGTAAAGGACCTTATAATGCAAATAAAGGAAATTTTGCCACAGCTGGTTATGTGAACTTTCAAACGAAAAAAAGGTTGGATAAAAGTCAGATATCATTTGAAGGGGGAAGTTTTGGTGCTTTTAGGACTGTGGGTTTGTTTAAACTTTTAGATGAAGAAAACAGTGATGCCTACATTGCAAGTGAATATTCTATTACTGATGGACCATTTGAGGCTAGTCAGAGGTTCAGCAGAATTAATGTCATGGGAAAATACAATGCAAGACTTAATAATGGAGGTACTTTATCATTATTGGCTTCTCATTTTGAAAGTAACTGGAATGCATCAGGACAAATACCTCTTAGGGCGGTAAGAAGTGGACAAATTTCTAGATTTGGTGCTTTAGACGATACAGAAGGTGGTGTTACAGGAAGAAATAATGTTGCGTTGACTTACACTAAGCCAATAAATAATAATACTTACTTAAGAAACAATGTCTATTTCTCTCAATATGATTTTGAATTATACTCTAATTTTACCTTCTTTTTAGAAGATCCAGTTAATGGGGATCAAATCAGGCAGGTAGAGAATAGAAACATATTTGGTGCTGAAAGTGAATTGAGTTATGAAACTGATCTAGGTGGAAATGATTTAGAATTACAGGTAGCTGTAGGTTTTAGGAATGATAATAATCAAGATGTAGAACTTTCACATACAGTAAATAGAGATAGTACTTTAGAATTGCTTTCTTTAGGTGATATTCAAGAGAGGAATATTTACTCTTATATCAATGCTGATTTGGAATTAGGTAGGTTGACAATCAACCCAGGTTTGAGATTTGATTATTTTCAGTTCAATTATGAAGATAAACTGAAACCTGCTTTTGATCCTCAAACCAATAATGAATTTGCAGTAAGTCCAAAGATCAATTTCATTTATAATGTAAATGAAAACTTCCAAGCTTATTTGAAATCAGGTATAGGTTTTCACTCTAACGATACCAGAGTAGTTATAAACGAAGAAGCGGATGAAATTCTACCTCTCGCTTTTGGTTCTGATTTAGGGGCTACTTGGAAACCAGCACCTCGTTTAGTGATCAATGCAGCATTATGGTATTTATTTTTAGAACAAGAATTTGTCTATGTAGGAGATGCTGGAATTGTAGAACCTAGTGGGGAAACAAAGAGACTAGGAACAGATCTTGGAGTTAGATACCAATTGAATAAATGGTTGTATGCAGATGGAGATTTTACTTTTTCAAGGGCAAGGGCATTGCCAGACAATGAGTTTATTCCGCTGGCTCCTAGGATTACCGCTACTGGAGGTTTAAGTGTGAACAAGAATAATTTTTCAGGAGCACTGAAGTTTAGGTATTTGCAAGATAGACCTGCTAATGAAGATAACAGTGTGGTAGCAGAAGGATACACTGTATTTGATGCCAATGCTAATTATAGATTAGGTGGTGTAACCTTGGGTGTTCAGATAGAGAACTTATTTGACGTAGATTGGATAGAAACACAATTCGATACTGAATCGAGAATAAGACAAGCGAATGGGACATTAGAGGAAGAGGCAGTAAGTGAAATTCACTTTACCCCTGGGACTCCATTTGGTATCCGGTTCTCAGTTAAGTATCAGTTTTAATTATCCACTAATGAATTTTAGTTGGTCACAAGCACAGTTAGCACTAAAGCAGCAGGTAATTGATTTTGCTGAAAAAGAACTAAATCATCAGGTTTCTGAAAGAGAAAGAAATAATGTTTTTCCTAAAGCTGAGTGGCAAAAGTGTGCGGATTTTGGAATTTTAGGATTTGCTTTTGATGAGAAATATGGAGGAAAAGGGTATGATCCGATTACCTCCATACTTCTTTATGAAGCTTTGGGATACGGGTCAAGTGATAATGGATTGCCTTATTCACTTACTTCCCAAATATTGAGTACTCAAGTGAGTATCAATGCATTTGGTAGTGAGCCGCAAAAGGATCACTATCTGAGTAAATTGATCAAAGGGGAATCTATAGGTGCATTTGGGATTACAGAGCCTGATAGCGCTGGGTCAGATTCTTTTAATATGAGGACTACAGCTGTTAAAACCGATAAGGGATATATAATTAACGGTGAAAAGCATTATATCAGTTTGGCCCCAGTGTGTAATTTTGCAGTTGTATTTGCTGCTACTAACCCTCAGGTAGGTAGGTGGGGAATAACTGCTTTTATAGTGGAAAAAGGTAGTGAAGGATTTACTACAAGTGAAGTAAGAGATAAAATGGGGATGAGGTCTACCCCCATGGGTAATTTATATTTTGAAAATTGTTTTGTTCCAGAAGAAAATAGACTCGGTAAAGAAGGAGCTGGATTAAGCCTCTTTACAACTGCCATGGAATCTGAGAGAGGATACATCTTTGCTTGCCAAGTAGGAAGAATGGAAAAACAATTGGAACTGACAGTGCAGTTCGTTAATGAAAGGAAATCTTCGGGTCAATCAATTGGTAAATTCCAATCTATATCTAATAGGGTGGCGAATATGAGAATGAGATTAGAGACTTCAAAGCTATTGCTGTATAAAGTTGCTTATTTAGACTCTGTAAATCAACCGCTAGCAAGGGAAGCTGCAGCGGCAAAACTCTATATCAGTGAAGCATTTGTAGAATCTAGTATGGATTTTATGAGGATTCATGGTTCAAGAGGATATGTAACTGAATTTGAAATTGAAAGAGATTTGAGAGACAGTATGGGAGGTTTGATTTATTCAGGGACATCAGACATTCAAAGAAATATACTGGCCAAACTTGAAGGCGTAAAATAATCATGAAACTACCACAACCCTATCTTTTAACCCAATTATTAGAACAAGGAGCTCTGAAGCACCCTGAAAAGAAAGCTTTTATTTTTAATGATAAAAGCTATACATATAAAGAACTGGATGAAAAGAGCAATCAATTAGCCAATTATCTCATTTCCAAAGGAATTGTTAAGGGTGATAGGATTGGCATTTTATTAGGTAGAAGTATTGAAACAGCTATCGCTGTTTATGGTATAATGAAATCGGGAGGTGTATTTGTTCCACTTGATCCACAGGCACCGGAAGAACGTCTTGTACATTTTATTAGCAATTGTAGTATAACTACTTTAGTCTCTAGTTCATCTTTAAAAAGGAAATTGAGTAAAGTTACCTCTCTATTATCTACAAAGATCAACTCGATCGGTTTAGTAGGGGATAACTCGGTATCTTGGGATGATGTATTTAAGCTTTCAATTGATAAACCTAACATCCATATTTTGGAATTAGATTTAGCCTATATCATGTACACTTCTGGATCTACAGGTATTCCAAAAGGAATTATGCATACCCATAGAAGTGGATTAAGTTATGCAGAACTTTCATGTAGTTTGTATGGAGTAGGAGGAGAGGACAAGATTGCCAGTATCGCACCATTACACTTTGATCAGTCTACCTTTGGTTACTTCACGTCGCTTTATGCTGGAGCTACTACAGTTATAGCATCAGAGGGTCAATTGATAATGCTTGAAAGCCTTTCCCAGTTAATAGAAAAAGAAGAGATCTCATTTTTATATACAGTTCCACTTTTGTTTACACAATTACAAGAGAAACAACTTATCAAAGAGTTCAGGCATTTGAAATGGATCTTATTTGGAGGAGAAGTTTATCCACCTAAAAAGTTTAACCAATTAATCGAAGAATTGCCGCATGTGAATTTTAGTAATGTATATGGCCCTGCAGAAGTAAATCAATGTACCTATAAACATATCAATGGAAAAGTAGAAGAAGACAAAACAATTCCATTGGGTCAAGTTTGGAATAATACTGAGGTAAAGGTAGTAGATGCAGAGAATAAGGAAACTGAGGGTATAGGAGAATTACTAGTAAGATCATCCACTATGATGATGGGCTATTGGAAAAACGATGAGATGAATCAGAGAGCCTTTTTTGTTGATAGGAATTTAGCGGCTTCTCCAAAGTATTATCGGACTGGAGATTTAGTGAAATACAATGAAGATGGGGAGTTGGTTTTTATAGGTAGAAAGGATAGGCAGGTTAAGATAAGGGGACATCGTGTGGAATTGTCTGAAGTAGAGAATCACCTTAACCTCATTGAATCACTGACGGAAAGTGCAGTTTTTACAATTGCAGGAAGTGATGAAAAACTATTGTGTGCTGCAGTATGTGTGAAGGAGAATATAGAATTATTGGAGAAAGATATTAGGATTCATTTAACCAAATTCTTGCCTAAAAATCACATTCCGACTCATTTCATTTACAAAAAGGCATTGCCTAGAACAGAAAATGGGAAAGTTGATTATAACAACTTAGTTCAGTCATTTAATAGTAAATAATAGAATAAGCATACTAGAATAATGAAAATAGAAGCAGCAGATATTACAAGATTCCACAAGCAAGGCTACTTGTTAATGGAAGATGTATTGGAAGATAAAAAGGTGGAAAAGCTAAGTGATGCTCTGAATGAAATTTCTGGTAATGTAGGGCCAGAATTTTTCAGAGATGATTCAGGGGCTATTAGGACTATTTTTTCTCCGGAAACTTTTAGTGAAGAAATCAATGAACTCATTTCTGATAGTTCATTGGTGGAACCATTAATGTCACTATTTGATGAACCGTTTTACCTGTTTCAATCCAAATTTAATAATAAGAAAAGTCTAGCATCAGGTGTCTGGACTTGGCATCAGGATTTTACGTTTTGGGAGGAAGATGGAATGCTGGAGGCAAAAGCGATTACGGTAGCAATCTACCTTTCGGATGTTTCAGCATTTAGTGGCCCCATAATATGTGTTCCTGGGACCCAAAAACATGGTAGAATAGAATGTCTCTTAAATAATCCAGATGGTGTACATGATGAGAATTTAAAGTACATAATTACTCCTGAAACTTTAAAAGAAGTAACTAATTCGTATGGGGGAATAAAATCGACAGAAAGCAAGAAGGGATCTGTTTTGTTTTTCCATAGTAACCTACTACATGCTTCATTTCAGAATATGTATTATGATGATAGGAAAATACTCATGTTTACTTATAACCCAATAAGTAACAAAGCAAAACATATTAGTAACCCCAGGCCAGAATACATGGTAAAAAGGGATTATACACCAATTCAACAAAATGTAAACTTATGAAAAATGAAATTTTAACCTATATAAAAGAAACTATTTTATCTGATAGTTCTTTGGAGCTTACTCCAGAAGATGATCTATTAAATAGTGGTTTGATTGATTCTATTGGAATTGTAAAGCTTGTTGCCTTTCTAGAAAAAGAATTTAATGTGTCCATTCCACCAGAAGAAATGCTCATTGAAAATTTTGTAGATGTCAATGCGATTGTAGAATTTTTAAAACTATCATTCCCAGCGTAAATGTTACCAATTTCCCTTACAAGTAGTCAGCAATTAATCTGGTTGGGTCAGCAATTATCCCCTGATTCTCCATTGTACAATATGGTGTTTACCTTCAAAATTAAAGGGAATATAAACGAAGATCTTTTTAAGAAAGCATTTCAATTACTTGGGGAAGAAAGTGACGCACTGAGAACTACCATTCATGTGGAAGATGCTTTGCCTTTTCAGCAGATAGCCGAATGTTTTAACTATGATTTACCCATTTTTGATTTTTCGAAAAATCATGATAATTGGGAAGAAGAAGTAGATCTATGGCTAAATTCAAAGAAGATAGAAGTTTTTCAATTAGATAAAGTCACTTTTGATTCAGCACTTCTCAGAATACCCAATGGTTACATTTGGTATTTCAATGAACATCACATTACCTCTGATGGCTGGTCGTTTGGTGTATTGTATCATAGATTGATGGAATTGTATGTTTATCATTTAGATCATGATAGAGGTGATGCCATCAATTCATTACCTACATTAAAAAAATATTTGCTTGGGCAAGCAAATACTAATGACAATGATGGGCTTCAATTAAATAAGACCTATTGGAAAGAGAAGGTTTCTAATCTACCTGATCCAATAAATTGGACTAACCAAATTGTTAAAAATACAGGAACAAAAGCAGAAAGAATTCAAATTAACTTAGGTTTAGAAAGAACTCAAAAAGTAAAGGAACTTGTCAATAGGGATGGTTTTCGATCCTTGATGAAACCTGTTACTTTGATGAATATTTTTTCCACAGTAACTTATACTTTAATTCATTTAATAAGCGAATCTAATGAAGTGGCACTTGGGTTGCCTTTCCATAATAGAAGGACTAGAGAAGAGAAGGCTTCCGCTGGCTTATTTATGGAAATGTTTCCTACTTCTGTTGATATAAGTCCAGAGGAAACTTTTTATACCCTATTCCAAAAGACAAGAGATGAAACTTTTAACCTATTAAAACATGCTCAAGCTGGATTGAGCACAGCTGAAATAGTTAAAAGTTTTCAGGTGGTATTAAATTTTATCCCTGTTGTCTTCAAAGATTTTGATCAAATACCAACAGATGTAAATTGGTTACTGCCCAATCATATAGATGCTCAGCATCACATGAAAATTCAGATCGCAGATTTTACAGCTTCTGAAAATTATACACTTTATTGTGATTTTAATAACGATATCTTTCCTGATGAAGATACTAGGAAGTACATCATAAACTTATTTATAAGTCTATTAGATCAGTTAATTGAAAACCCAAGTTTAAGTCTGAAAGAATGTGAATTATTGGATGAGCATGCCTCCGATAAAATCTTAAAAGAATTTAACAACACAGATAAAGAATATGAGGAAGAAGGTACTCTGATTAACTTATTTGAAAAACAAGCACAAATATCTCCTGATATACCTGCACTAAAATACGAAAATGAAGTAATCAGTTATGCAGAACTCAATGAAAGAAGTAATCAACTAGCTAATTATTTAGAGTATAGAGGGGTCAAAAATGGAGACGTTGTTGGTTTAATGCTTAATAGATCATTTGAAATGGTCATCGGTATCATGGCTATTCAAAAAGTAGGTGCTGCTTATCTACCTTTAGAACCTACTTACCCAGAAAATAGAATTAATTATATGGTAAGGCATAGTCAAGTTAAATTGATTGTGACTAGAAAAACACACCTGTCTGGTTTTAGGGATTTTATTGAAGACTATGTTTGCTTAAAAGATGAAAGAGAAGATATTTCAAAACAAAAAAATACTTATACCAGTGACACAAAATTAACCAATACTGCTTACGTAATTTATACTTCAGGTTCTACAGGGAAACCCAAAGGAGTAATGATAGGGCATCAAGCAATTAAGAATAGAATCTTATGGATGCAAGACACTTTTCCTATTGATAAAAAGGATAAAGTCCTTCAAAAAACTCCTTTCTCATTTGATGTCTCTGTCTGGGAATTTATTTGGCCACTTATTACAGGTGCACAATTAGTGATTGCTAGACCAGAAGGCCATAAAGATAATCTATACCTCCAAGAATTAATTTTTACAGAAGGGATAACAATTACCCATTTTGTACCTTCTATGTTATCCTTGTTTCTAAGACATGCTAATTTGGATAAATGTAATTCCTTAAAGCATGTTTTTAGCAGTGGGGAAGCCTTGCCAAAAGCAATGGCACAGAATTTTCTTAATCATTTAAAAACTACCAAACTTCATAACTTATATGGGCCTACAGAAGCAGCGGTAGATGTCACTCATTGGACTTGTGATCTTAGTGACGGTTATGATCAGGTTCCTATAGGAAAACCTGTTAGTAATACCCAAGTTTACCTATTAAACAAGAGTTTAAA
The DNA here is from genome assembly GCA_937958005.1 of uncultured Cyclobacteriaceae bacterium. Lineage (GTDB taxonomy): Bacteria > Bacteroidota > Bacteroidia > Cytophagales > Cyclobacteriaceae > JANSWY01. Next base: position 5,600 of record CALGOB010000089.1, on the reverse strand, counting down.
TCCAGTTCCATTAGGGTTTGTTGGAGACTTGTATTTAGGAGGGGTTCAGTTAGCTAAAGGATACCTTAATAATGAGGAATTAACTAATGAACGCTTTATTAAAAACCCTTTTGACAAAAGTGGTAAGACTAAAATTTACAGGACAGGTGATTTAGCTTCTTTTAACAAGGATGGTGTATTAAACTATCATGGAAGAAGTGATTTTCAAGTAAAATTAAGAGGGTTTAGAATTGAGTTAGGAGAAATTGAGAATGTACTCTTAAAATTACCCTTAGTTTTAAAAGTGAAAGTAATTTTAGTTGAAAATAAACCTATAGATAAGAAACTAGTAGCATTCTTAGTAGTTGCAGAATTCATAGATGCTGCAGAAATCAAACTTAAATTATCTAAGTTATTACCTGAATACATGATTCCGTCTAGTTTTGTGCCAGTCAGTGAAATGCCTCTTACTCCTAACGGTAAAATAGATATGAAATTACTGATATCTCAGTATGAGGATAATTCAAATTCAAGAAATGAGGAGAAACTATTTGTAGCTCCTAGAAATGAGATGGAAGAGTTCATTGCTGAGATATGGGTTGATGTATTTGGCTTTGAAAACATAAGTGTGGATGATGGCTTTTTAGAACTTGGGGGACATTCTTTGATCGCCATAAGAATAGCCGCTAGAATTAGAGAGCAACTAGAAATTGATATACCTATAAATGCTGTGTTTGAAACACAAACTATTTCATTATTGGCTAACTATTTAGAAGTTAAAATAGAAAAGATGCTGCTAGAAGATGATCTATAAGAAATGGACTGATGTCTATTTCTTTTTCAAATGACTATTTTGGCCTACAAAATCTTTTGGGAATTCCTCTATGCCAGGAAAGCCCAATTTAATATCTTTTCCATCATGAGGTATGTAGTTAGTTTTGAATAGATAATCCCAAATACTGAGTGTAAGTCCGAAATTAACCCCAGTGCTTCTGTCTTCAGGAAGGTCGTAAGCATGGTGCCATATATGCATTTGAGGATTATTGAATAGGTATTTTAAAAAACCTAAATTTAATTTGAGGTTGGAATGGTTAAAATGACCAACTGCAAGTGTAAAAACATGGATGATAAAAAAATCTCTCAAACTTATGCCAATGATGGCCAATGGAATATACTCAATCGTTCTGTAGACAATATTTTCCATCCAGTGATATCTTAAGTGGGCAGCAAATCCCATTTCTTCAATGGAGTGATGAACTTTATGAAATTCCCATAAAAAAGGAACCTTATGAAGCAGGCGATGTGTCCACCATTGAACAAAATCCCTGACTACAAATCCAACTAAAAAGTGTGCCCAAATAGGCCAACTCATCACTTCAAAAGAAAGCAAGTTAGTGACACCGATTTTTGCTAGTAATTCATTAAAAAAATGAACAGCAACATCAGAAGCTGCATTGTATATAATCAATGAAAAAATAAAGAAATTGAAGAACATGTAGAAAAAGTCCATCCAAAAACCTTTTCTAAATTTAGACTGATCTTTTCTCCAAGGGGTAATAACCTCCAGTAGAAAGAAAAACCCGGAAATACCTATCAACCAATAGAAGTAATTATGCCAAGAAGGATTTAATATTTCATTTAAAAGGAAGTTAAAATAGCCACTGTAGCTTTCCTGTATAATTTGAATGATTTCTTCCAAAAGAATTTTGTTTTTTATACATTGAAATTAACGTATATCATGATTATAAAGAGGTGACTAATATTACCAAATTACTGAAATTTATCTGTAGATCTTATTTCCTTTGTTTAACCAAACACCCCAAGCCCTATTATAGGCATGAACATTAAAAGTTTTCCTTTCCAATGAATCAAGGATATCTTTCCCTTGGTTAACCCATTCAAAAATCCCCCCATACAAGTTGGAAACATTTGAATAACCAGCTTTTAGTAATTTTTCCGCTATTTTTTCACTTCGATAACCAACACTACAATAAACGATGATCTTTTGATCTTTTGGAATATCCTTTACTCGATCAATAGAAAAATCATCATAACCAACCCACCTGGCTCTAGCAATTTTACTTACCCAAAACTCATTTGATTCCCTAGCATCCAATAAAATTGTTTCTTGATCTTTAACTTCACTTACAGATACTTCAGGTACAGAGTGATCCAATAAAGTGCTTAACATGTAATCATATGTTCCACTTTTTACCTCTTGTGCCTCTAAATGACTACCTATAGATAAACTTAAAAATATTAGTATGAATACTTTCCTTAGCATTGTATTGAAATAAAATTAGCTGGTACTTTTAACCTAAACCCATAAATTAACTAAATAGTTGCTCCTGTTCCGTGAAGCCTGCTATATGGGAATCACTTCTTCCCAAGTTAAAAATATCTTATGAATTAATTAAGTGTTTTACTTAGTAATTGGAAATCCAGCTCTTTCCCATCCTTTAAAACCTTCTGCGAGGTCATATATAGAGGTAAAGCCTAGTTTTTTAAGTATCTTCCCAGTTTTAGCACTTCTTCCACCACTGGCACAATAAACTGCTATTGGTTTAGTTTTGTCTAATTTGCTGATTTCTACATTGAAATTGTCATCATAAAAATTAATCATTAAAGCTCCTTTAATATATCCTCCAGCAATTTCTTTTGGAGTTCTTATATCAACTAATTGTATGCCGTTGAGTTTAAGCGCCTCAGAAAACTCCTCATTGCTGACTCTTTTTACTGATTCTTGTGCTGAACAATTATAAAATGTTAGCGCCATAATAGATAAAACAAGTAGACTTAATTGTCTATACTTTTCCATGCTTTTATTCCTCCTTTTAAATTGTACAATTTTTCAAAACCTATATTAGCCATTATACTGCAAGTCTTTCTTGCTCTTGCCCCATTGCGACAGTAGACTAAATAAGATTTAGTTTTATCTAATAACTCTATCTTATTTTTAAATGAACTACCGTAATAATCGATGTTTTTTGCTTTGGGAATTGAGTAGGTTTCAAATTCATCAAGTGTTCTAACATCTAAAACTATATGCTCCTTATCCTTCATTAATAAACTAAACTTTGAAGGGCTTATATTTTCATGTAGTACAGGTTTTTGTTTGAAAACATCAATCATTCTCATAAGATTCTCTCTTTTTAAAACAATTTATAGGTAGAAAAGACTTTGTTCAGTGATTAAAGTCACATAAGTGGATCTATTCTTTATTTTGGCCTTTGAAATTATGGAAATTGTTATTTTAATGACTGCTACCTGACATCCTAAAATAAATCAATATAGCACTGGTCTTAAAATAGTCTATTCCCAGAAAGAAACTTTTTTACCTGCTTTAATCCCTAAGGGATATTAATTCCCCTGGCCGGGCGCCCCGACTCTTGAGTCGATCATTAAATTATTGCCCATAGATACCCCGTACCCTTGGGTCGGGGTTGGTTCATTCGCCTCACTTTTTTAGCGATGATATTCTATCTGTTGGATCTATGATATAGTTCAGTTCATTTTCTTCAAAACTATCCTGATGATATCTAATGATATACCTTCAATTCATAGGAGATATAAGAATTGACTGTTTGGAAAGGTTTTGAATATTTACGTCTATGCCAATTTCATCATTGAAATAAACCACTTTATGGAATGAGATTATATAATCAGGTGTTTGATAGTTGGCTTGTGCGGTAGTTAAATTTACAAGGCCTACAAAAGATTGTTTGGATGATTTTCTTACACACTCTGATTTGATGAGAATTACTAATGTTAATCCTGATAAAATGTTCTTCACTTTGGTTGATAACCAGTGTATCAATAAGAATACAAAAGAAAAGAAAACTATTGATTAGTTAATAGAAGAATTAACTTCATTATTTTTTGTTGTAACCGTGGTTAAATCTATGTCTTTTTCTTTTTTAGAAAAAAGATCACTTTTCGATTCTCCTACTAACATTTTTCCTGCAAAAAGTTCAATGGCAATCATAATTCCAATTGCTAAAATCAAATTTTTCCGTCGAGAATTTCTTTGTCTTATCGCCATATTTATTTGGTGTTTTGTTACTTTTTATACAAGAACTTTTACTTTTACCCTACTTGGAATTTTCACTTTAGTGAAAGTGTTTTACTTCCATAATTATATTGTATCTCAAAAAAATAAAATTATGATAGGCGCTAAAAGAGTAGTTAATAAATCATCATTTGTCTTCTTGATTTGTATACTACAACTGCTGATAAATTCTAATTTGACTATTGCTCAAGGTCAACCATACAAGAATGTTTTTAAAGGATTAGATGGAAAATGGGAGGGAACATTTTATGTATATTCTGATACAAGAGGACAGCAAAAAGGAAACGTACAGCCCAAAAAGATTAGTTACGAATTATTACAAGAATTACCTTTAAAAACAGATTTGACAATTGCAGTAACTCAAATTTATAAATCTGAAAATCCATTTTTTCAACGTGTCGAAATAACGGATCGATATGATGGGAAAGTAGTGAAGAGTAGTGGCGTAAATAAGGTGGTTGATGGTAAATTGTTGTGTATTGTTGATAAACCAGATGAACAAGTTGTACATAATGGAAGCACTGATGGAAATCAGACTATTATCTGGGAAAGAGATATTAGAGAACCTTTAAAGATTGAATATTTTAGGGAGACTGTTACACCTGAAAGTTATACGATTATAGGGTGGGGGTATTACGGGGAGGATGATCCTGAACTAAGCCCGAAGACTTGGTTTTTCGGTGATTACAAACGGTTGAAGGGAGATTAACTATCTGTTTTATAGGTTTTTAAAGTTAGTTTTATCATAGTTTTTCTACTGATGATTGAAAGTAGTTTGTTAAATTATCTGTATATTAAGAACATCAATAACTAGTAATTTTATTTTTTAAACACTACACACTATGAAAAAATTAATAATAGCTTCATTAGTAGGAGGGTTGATTTTATTTATTTGGCAATTTTTATCTTGGTCCTTATTAGGAGTGCATACACCTAATTTAGCCTACACACCTAATCAAGATAAAGTCCTTGAATTACTGGGGGATAACTTAGAAGAAGGTAGTTATTTTCTGCCGACAGTAAAGCCAGGTACTTCTGCGGCCGAAGAACAAGCATTGACTGAAAAAATGATTGGAAAACCTTGGGCTATAGTTAGTTATCATAAGGAATTCACTATGAATTTAGGATACAATATGGGAAGAGGATATATCATCGATTTTTTAGTCGTTCTTTTGCTTTCTTGGATGTTAATGAAGTTTAGAGACCTTTCTTTTATGTCCGCAATTATTGCCTCATTGTCGGTTGGCATTATTGGATATTTGTCCATCAGTTATTTAGAGAGTATCTGGTTTGAAGGTAACACAATACCTTATTTGATAGACACAATAGTTTCATGGGGATTAGTAGGTGTTTGGTTAGGTTTTTGGTTAACAAAACGTTAGAATGATCAATAGGGACAGGAAAGAATTGTTACTTTAATCCCTAAGGGATATTAATTCCCCTGGCCGGGCGCCCCGACTCTTGAGTCGATCATTAAATTATTGCCCATAGATACCCTGTACCCTTGGGGCGGGGTTGGTTCATTACATTAAATCAATAAGATAAAAGGGCT
>CALGOB010000088.1 GCA_937958005.1 uncultured Cyclobacteriaceae bacterium | reverse complement strand
GCCATAGGGTTAACCGAACCTGGTCGATAAAGGATGCTCAACTTATAGCCAGTGCAAATATTAGCGAAATTATTTGCCAATTAAGAACTTAACAGCCCTACCATAATGGAGACTATGTCCGCGTTGCAAATCAGAATTTAAGCAGTTATCTAACAGCCATTTATGATTTTCTCTTAAAAGTCTAATGCATCATTCGGGTTTAAAGGGGTTCTTTTTCTTTTCTAAAAAAACGGCTAACCGCCCCCTCTTTATTGAAGAGAAAGATTTTGATCCAAAGTATTATCTTATTCTTAGGGATCATTTGATCTCCTATCTATGGGTTCACACCTAATGCATCTTCAATAGGATCAAGCAATATTCTTGTAGGGATTCCATTTTATCAAATTATTTGTATAATTTAGATTTAAATGGCTCAGGCGAATTTGAAAATTAAGGTATTGATTTTTTAATGGATAAGATCATTTAAACTGAATATTCATATTTACTTTTTAAAATGGTATGAGTTTACGAGTGAATCTAAAGTGGTTTCTCAACAAATTTATTGTTTGATTCTTAATTAGCGGGGATTACTACTACATACTCAAAGGAGGTACACTAAAATTTTAAGGATAAAGTATGGTTAAGCAAAAGTATAATTGATGAAAGCTATCCCAAAATACGAAAGCTGTAGAAAATAAATTTTTCTGCCTCTTTAATACCTAGTTAAAGCCTGACTAGTTGAAATGATTTCATTTTCTTATGGTTATGTCCCATTAAGCCTCTACCATTTCCCTGTTAATACTAAATTCATATATTTCAATTACCTTACTATTGATTAATTCAAAAACCTCCACTGATATTTCATCAGTATTACTTGGATTTTCAATCTGATCATAATCTAACCCTGCGTTAGATAACTCATCAAATAGTTCTAGGCCAATACGTTGCCAAGCCATTACATTTATTTCCGTATCACACCAATCTTTTATTAATTTTAAGTTCATCATAATTATTATCTTTTGCTACTTACATTTACGTGTTATACTTAAATAGGTTGGTGAAATACGGTGAGATAGTTTTAAGACTCGTTGAGCTTGACTTTAGTAGCTTTAGATTATTTTGATCCTTTTTGATGGCGCTTCGTATTTAAAGATGACTTTAGCCTAAGGGAAGCCTGAAGCTGTATAGCGTTTTAGGATCATTCGGCACAAGGCATTTAATCAATAATCTCAAACTGCTTTGTAAATAAAGTAAGGACATTGGTTTTAACATTAACTGAGTTATAGGACAGTCTATAACTTTTTATGATTGAAATTCCTGCCTAGGTGGAGAATATTTTTACACTTGACTATCTATCCCATTTCTTTATGGGATGAAATGAATAGGCGTTAATCACCTATGTCTATAGGTTACATATTTCCTCCTTGCTAAGAGAGCAATAGAATAACAAAGGTGTAGGAACATCCTATACCTAGATTACAGCGTTTTAGGATCATTCGGCACAAGGCATTTAATCAATAATCTCAAACTGTTTTGTAAATAAAGTAAGGACATTGGCTTTAACATTAACTTAGTTATAGGACAGTCTATCACTTTTTATGATTGAAATTCCTGCCTAAGTGGAGAATATTTTTACACTTGACTATCTATCCCATTTCTTTATGGGACGAAATGAATAGGCGTTAATCACCTATGTTTATAGGTTATGTATTTCCTCCTTGCTAAGAGAGCAATAGAATAACAAAGGTGTAGGAATATCCTACACCTAGATTACAGCATTCCAAAGGCCTCAGCTATTTCTTTCTTCTTTTTACCCTACTTAGCCATGCGTATTGCAGTTTTCCTGCATACATGCCTCTCATCGGGTGATAGGGTACGAAAATCGACTCTTTCCATAAAAGAAAGTTACTAAATTATTCCCAATTATATAAGTATATCACCGCCTAGTTAATACTTGGTCTGAGTGATGCTGATGGAGTATAGCCCCGATAGTACTGGCAGCCCGGACTATGACATTTTTAGTCATAGGAGGACTATAAGGGATAGCGGGAGCTTGGTTGTTATATAGACTGGGTAGTTGCTCCTTATCATTTCTTCTTAAACACTATTCTTTTGCTCGGTTGAAATACTAACCTTCAATTCTTTAGGTTAAAAACCAGATTCTTTCGTTATTAGCAAAAGGTTATTTGTATTACCATGAAAACTATTTATTCTTTTTTGTTCCTGTTGGTTTGTTTTTCAATTCAAGTAAATGCGCAGCGTTATACTCAAAAGCCACCAGAGAAGACCCGCATTCTGTTTTTACTGGATGCTTCTGGGAGTATGTTGGGAAAATGGGAAAATGGTCAATTAAAAATCAATGCTGCCCGGGAATTACTAAGTGATTTAGTGGATTCGCTCAAAACAAATAAAAACCTGGAATTGGCCTTGCGTGTTTATGGGCATCAATATCACCGTAGGTTTCAGAACTGCACAGACAGTAAACTAGAAGTAAAATTCTCTGCTCAAAACCATGAAAAGATCAAATTCAAATTAAAAAACCTGGTACCACAGGGGACTACGCCTATAGCCTATTCCTTAGAACAGGCAGCCAATGATTTTCCAACTGATCAAAATGTCAGGAATGTAATTATCATCATTACAGATGGAGTAGAATCTTGTGATGGAGATCCCTGTAAAGTCTCCCTTGCTTTACAAAAGAAAGAGATTTTCCTAAAACCTTTTGTAATAGGTCTAGGCCTCAATGAAACCTATAATGCAAACTTCTCCTGTTTAGGAAAATTCTATGATACAACTGACATACCTTCTTTTAAAGGGGCTTTGGATGATGCATTGAAGCAAACGCTAGAAAAAACTACTGTGAGTGTAGAATTGATAGACCATAAAAATAAGGCCACTGTTACTGATCTCAACATCAGTTTCACCAATGCAATTACCAATCAAGATGTTTATGATTTTGTCCATTACAGGGATAGATATGGCAGTCCAGATTCTGTGATCATAGATCCAGTTCGTGATTATTCACTGAGCGTATTTTCTGTGCCTCCTGTCAGACTGGATCAGGTGATTATAAAAGGGGGCACTCATAACGTAATTAGGGTAAAAGTACCACAAGGCACCTTGTCTTTTCAAATGAACAGGGTCTCAGAATATGGTAGAGAAATTCCAGTAATTGTAAGGCCAAAAGGGAAATCGACAATCCTCAACAAACAGCTTTTCAAAAATTCTTATCAATACTTAGCAGGTAATTACGATTTAGAAATTTTCACTTTTCCCAAAACGATCATCAAAGGATATGAGGTGTCTGCTGGGAAAAATAATTTGATCAAACTGGCACAACCTGGTGTAGTAAATTTTTCTTTGGGAAGTAAGGGGTTTGGGAGCTTATATCAAGTTATTAACGGCAAAAGTGAGTGGGTTTATAACTTTCCATATGACACAGATAAATGGACATCTGCCATTCAACCGGGAGATTATAAGTTAGTTTATAGGGCAGATTACGCAAAAGGAAGTAAATTCACGAAAATTTTGAGATTTACGGTGGTTTCAGGTTCCACACAGACAATAAATGTTAATCAATGAACACAAAATTAACTTTCACTGAAAAAAAAGACACTCGGTCAGGTTTTGGCGTTGGGCTATTAGAAGCTGGACAGGCCAATGACCAAGTGGTAGGTTTATGCGCTGACCTTATTGGTTCACTTAAAATGGGTGATTTTAAGAAAAATTTCCCAGAACGCTTTTTTCAAGTTGGTATAGCAGAAGCAAATATGGTAGGTCTTGCGGCAGGTTTGACCATAGGAGGAAAAATTCCATTTACAGGTACTTTCGCCAATTTTGCAACTGGAAGGGTTTATGACCAAATACGCCAATCTGTAGCTTATAGTGGGAAAAATGTTAAAATATGTGCTTCGCATGCTGGTTTGACTTTAGGAGAAGATGGTGCTACACACCAGATTCTTGAAGATATTGGCATGATGAAAATGCTACCGCATATGACGGTAGTTGTACCTTGTGATTACGAACAAACCAGATTAGCAACTAAAGCAGTTGCTGAACATAATGGTCCAGTTTACTTAAGGTTTGGCAGGCCAAAATGGCCAATATTCACCTCTCCTAATGCAGATTTTAAAATAGGAAAAGCTGACAAGTTAATAGAAGGCTCTGACGTGACCATCATTGCTACTGGTCACATGGTTTGGAAAGCGATAGAAGCTGAAGCAATATTAGCTGAAAAAGGTATTTCTGCTGAAATTATTAACATGCATACAATCAAGCCTTTAGATGAGATGGCCATTATTGCTTCTGTGTCTAAAACTAAATGCGTGGTTACTGCTGAAGAACATCAGTATAATGGTGGATTAGGTGAAAGTGTTGCTAGGGTATTAGCGCAAGAATTACCTTCACCACAGGAGTTTATTGCTGTAAAGGATTCATTTGGGGAAAGTGGAACACCTGATCAACTTTTAGAAAAGTATGGTTTAGGTACTAACCATATAGTAGAAGCTGCTCAAAAAGCAATTCAAAGAAAAGGATAAACCAGCATGCATACCAATAGGCAATTATTTCTAGAGCATGTGGCTCAGACTTCTGATACTCCACTCATGCTAGAGATGGAGCGTGCCGAAGGGGTATATATGTATGATAAAGATCACAAGCCATACATCGATCTCATCTCAGGTATTGGGGTGAGCGGTGTAGGCCATAGAAACCCTGAGGTAATAAAGGCCATTCACGAACAAACGGACAAATACCTCCACTTAATGGTTTATGGGGAATTTGTCCAAAGTCCTCAGGTAAAATTGGCCAAAGCACTCTCAGATACATTGCCTGATTCTCTTAATGCAGTGTACTTTCTTAACTCAGGAAGTGAGGCGGTGGAGGGTGCTCTTAAATTAGCCAAAAGATATACTGGCAGGCAAAACCTTGTCAGCTTTGTAAATGCTTATCATGGTTCTTCCCATGGTGCACTCTCAGTTACGGGCTCTGAAGATCTCAAAAGACCCTTTAGGCCACTTCTACCTGGCATCAGCCACATTCCCTACGGTTCTTTCTCACAACTAGATGCAATAGATGAGCAAACTGCTGCTGTGATTATAGAAACGGTACAGGGAGAAGCAGGTGTAATCACAACAACAGGTGATTTTCTACAAACATTAGCTAAAAGGTGCAAGGAAGTAGGTGCTTTACTGATCTTAGATGAAATACAGACAGGCTACGGTCGTACCGGTAAGTTCTGGGGTTTTGAGCATTATGGTATTGTCCCAGATATTATTGTCAGTGCTAAAGGAATGGGTGGTGGGATGCCAATAGGTGCTTTTATTTCTTCGCAGGAAATAATGGGCGTACTAAAAAACGATCCTGTATTGGGTCATATCAGCACATTTGGTGGGCATCCTGTAAGTGCTGCGGCATCTTTGGCTACACTGAACTATATTCTAGATAATAACTTAATAAGTAGTGTAGAAGCTAAAGCTATGCTGTTTAGGGAAAAACTGGTACATCCTAAAATACTGGGCATCAGAAATAAAGGTCTTCTCATGGCTGCTCAGTTTGAGTCTTATGAGGTCGTAAAGCCTATAATAGATAAGGCTATAGAACTGGGTGTACTAACAGACTGGTTCCTTTTCTGTGACAATGCCATGCGCATAGCTCCTCCCCTAATCATTACAGAAGAAGAAATAACAAAGGCTTGTGAATTGATATTGGAGGCGATTGATAGGGTTTGATAATTAGTTATTAACTCGACCTGTATTAATCTATATTTTTCAGTATATAATGAATTGATTTTCATTCACTTAAAAATAACTCCTTGTCGTTTAAATGCCGTCGGGTTAATAGCAATTCAACTTATTGGTGAACTAATTGGCTCAGCGCCTCCGCAAAGAAGCTTCAGCGGAAGAGACTTGTTTAAGTAACCATGCACATCATCGATTTCTACAGAACTAGCCCTTCCATTTGAAAAACAAACATATGATCTTTTTCCTTTAACAAGTTTCATCTCGGCAATTGACTTTTTCTGTTTTTAACCCGAATGATGCATTAGACTTTTCCTATTTTAAAGCTTATAACGATTTCTATAATGCAGAATGGGATTTGAAGCTATGAAATCTAACAGTCAATAACATAAAAGAGGTCTCCTTCATCATGAGGAAACCTAAATGCTAAATACCTTAAATTAGGTGATAACTAACCAAATATCTCTTGTAGTTTGGCTTTTAAAGTAGGGCCTCTCAGTCCTTTAGCTACTATTTTACCCTCTGGATCCACTAAATAAGTAGCAGGAATCGCATTAATTTCATATAACCTAGCAGCTGCTGAATTGTAATACTGTAAATCGGAGACATGTAACCAAGGAAGGTCATCCTTTTCTATTGCTTTTACCCAATCATTCTTTTGCCTGTCCAAGGATACTCCAAGGATCTCAAACCCTTTATCTGCATAGGCTGCATAAACTCTTTTAACATTAGGGTTCTCTTGTCTACAAGGCCTACACCATGCTGCCCAAAAGTCTATCAATACATATTTGCCTTTCAATGAGCTCAACTTAATCACTTTCCCATCAGGGCTAGGTAAACTAATTTCAGGTGCGGGAGATCCTATTGCTAATTTCCTCATACTTTCCACCCTAGAAACTATGGTCTCTGTATATGAAAGCAACTTTCCTGATTCTTTAAAAGAAGTAGCTAAGCTATCTAGAAATTGGAATTCACTTTCTGCATCTAAATAGTTAAGCCCATAAATCGCTGATAAATTAGGAGTAGCATCCCATATGGCCTTTTTCATTGCTCTGTTCTTCCGATCATTTTCAAGGAAAAACCTAGTCCTTAGCCTTTCAAATTCTACTAGCTCTTGATTCTCCCTTGCCTCTGAGGCATCCTCATCAATGGTTCTAAAAATTTCGTTATAACTTGCAAAAATAGAATCAATCCTATTTTTCTGATCATTTACAACAGAACCCCTTATTGTAAAATCTCCTGTAGCTTTTCCCCCATCTGCCGTAACATCAATCTGCTTGTCATCACCAGAAAGAATAAATGTCACAATCTGTCTATCGAATATATTAATTCTGTAAAACGACTGAGATTCTTCTTTAACAAAAAACTGAAACTCGCTTCCATCTATCGAAGTAGAATCAATTACTTGTGTTCCATTATCATCCAATCTCTCGAGCACTATTATTCCTCCAGCTTGTGGATTTTCTACCTTTCCTGTGATAATTACTTCACCGGGCAATGCCTGCCGTTGTTCTTTTTGACAAGAAAATAGTACACTAACAAGAATGATCAATACAACATAATAAACTTTCATCTTCACTTTATTTTATCTTAATCAACAAATTGAATTTATCGATTTAAAACGATATTACGATCCAAATATAAAAACAAATTAAACTGACAAAGATTCCTTTAAAAGTTTATTTGTCAATTTAGGGTCTGCTTTTCCCTTACTTTTCTTCATCACTTCACCTACAAACATGCCCAATAGTCCTTTGCGCCCTTTTTTATACTCAGCAACTTTAGCTTGGTTGGCTGATAGTACTTCATCTATGATTGGTTGCAATGAATTACTATCACTATCTTGAATCAAATTCATTTCCTTTGCAATTTGCATCGGATCTGAATCTGGTTTCTCAATCATAACTGGTAATATTTTCTGAGTTGCCACAGACTGACTTACTACTTTGGATTGAACTGCCTTAATCAATAGTCCCATTTGATCTGGGCTCAAAGGAAAACTATCAATTTCTATCCCCGAGTCATTCAAATAGGACTTAACAGGTCCCATCATCCAATTAGAGGATGTTTTAAAATCACCGGTTACTTCTCCCAGTTTTTGAAAATAAACTGCTAACTCTTTAGTATCTGTTAACACATAGGCATCGTATTCTGGTAACCCATAACTTTCCACAAACAATTGAACTAATTCTTTCGGCAAAGCAGGCATTTCAGCTTTAATTTCTGACAACAACTGATCTGTTACCTCCATTGGGCTCAAGTCTGGCTCAGGAAAATACCGATAATCATTCAATTCTTCTTTAGTTCTCATGCCTGAGGTAGTCCCAGAAGCAACATCAAAAGTACGAGTTTCGGAAATTATTTCATTTCCTTTTTCAATCTCTGTAATTTGCCTCTCTATTTCATGGTTAATAGCATGGGAAACATTCCTGATAGAATTCATGTTTTTAACCTCTGCTTTTTTACCCAACTCTTTTGCTCCTTTCAACATAACAGAAACATTTGCATCACAACGCATAGAGCCTTCTTCCATATTGCCGTCACTGATTTCCAGGTAGCGGACAAGTTTCCTTATCTCCTGCAAAAATGCCGCTGCTTCCTCGGCCGTATGAATCATAGGTTCAGTTACGATCTCTATCAAGGGTACTCCTGCCCTGTTAAAATCTACCAAAGTATCTTTCTCGCCTACCAAATGAATAGATTTACCCGCATCCTCTTCCATATGAATTCTGTTAAGAATAATCTCTTTCCTGAATCCCGACAGAGTCTTTACAGGCACCACACCGCCAATGCAAACTGGTGTAGAATCTTGTGTAGTTTGATATCCTTTAGGAAGGTCAGGATAAAAATAGTTTTTTCTATCAAAAACCTGATATTTTGAAATAGTGCTTCCACAAGCCAATCCCATTTTAATGGCATGCCTTATCACTTTTTTATTCATTCTTGGCAACGTACCTGGATGTCCAAGTGTAATAACACTTACGTTCCTGTTAGGTGCACTTCCATATAAATTATCATCTCCTGCAAAAATTTTACTAGCAGTCAGTAACTGCACATGTACTTCCAGCCCTATAACAGGTTGATATTTATCTATTAATTTCTGACTAAGCATATTCAATTAATTTTGACCAGCCTCAATACTTTCCACCATTTCTTTTGCCTTCTTGATCACATTATCCAGTCCTTTAAGGTCTTTACCCCCAGCCGTAGCATAAAAGGGTTGTCCGCCGCCCCCGCCTTTTATTTCTCTTGCTAATTCCTTTACCATTTTCCCTGCATGCAGGCCGGCATCTTTAGTTAATGCATCCGATAGCATGATAGAAACCATAGGTTTGCCTTGTATCTCTGCAGCTACTACTAAAACTAGGTTTTCATGCTCATTTTTTAACTCAAATGAAATCTTCTTTAAACTTTCCGCATCTGGGAATTCCTTTTTGGTAATCAAGGTATTCATTCCCTTATCAGTTACTAATTCATTGAGCATATCCACTTTGATTAATTTAGCTTTTTCCGCATAGAGCTTTTCTATCTCTTTTTGCAGCTGATTTTTTTCAGCGACTAATGTATTCACGGCCTGTGCTAAATTCTTGGGAGCCTTTAAAGCATCTTTTACAGCAGATAAAGTATTTAATTCTTTATTCACATAATCTTCTGCGGTAGAAGCTGTAATGGCTTCTATTCTTCTCACGCCAGCCGCCACAGATGATTCACTAAGTATTTTCAGATAACCTATCTGTCCTGTAGCTTCTACATGTGTTCCACCACAAAGCTCAATAGAATAGTTTTTATCAAAAGTTATGACACGAACAAAATCCCCATATTTCTCTCCAAACAAAGCAGTAGCACCACGCTTTTTAGCTTCTTCTATAGGTATATTTCTTTGTTCGTCAAGTGCTATATTTTCTCTTATTTTCTCATTGACAATTTGCTCAACCTTTAAAATTTCCTCACTCTCCATCTTTGAAAAATGAGAAAAGTCAAATCTCAAAAGTTTATCATTTACCAAAGATCCTTTTTGAGCGACATGATCACCTAGGACCTGCTTAAGCGCTGCATGCAATAAATGAGTTGCACTGTGGTTATTTTCAGTTAATGCTCTTTTCTTTTGATTGACAACTGCCTTGAAAGGGATATCTATAGGTTCTGGCAATTCCTTGACATAGTGAATAAAAAGCTCATTTTCTTTTTTAGTGTCCAGTATAGAGATTTTCCTACCTTCTGCCTCCAAATAACCCGTATCACCTATTTGGCCTCCACTCTCTGCATAAAAAGGCGTTTGATCAAGTACTAGTTGAAATGACTCCTTCCCTTTTTCACTTACTTTTCGATAGCGGCTTATATTACTTACAGTTTCCAACTGCTCATATCCCAAAAACAATGGTTTATCCACTTCTTTGACTATAGTCCAATCCCCAGCAGTAACTTCACCTGCTTTTTTCGACCGTTGTTTTTGCACAGCCATTTCTTCTTTAAAGCCTGCTTCGTCCACGGCAAACCCATTTTCTTCAGCAATTAATTGTGTGAGATCTAATGGAAATCCGTAAGTATCATACAATTCGAAAGCAAGTGTACCATTAATCACCTTATCACCAGGAGATTCAGTAATGGTATCTAATTTTCTTAGGCCTTTATCTAGCGTTTTAAGAAAAGAAACCTCTTCCTCGTAAACTACTTTTTTAATAAATTCTGTTTGTTGAATTAATTCAGGGAAAACCTGGTCAAACTGTTTTGCCAAAACTGGGATCAACTCGTGCAAGAATGGCTCAGAAAATCCTAGGAAGGTATAACCATAACGTACTGCTCTTCTTAAAATTCTTCTAATTACATAACCAGCTTTCACATTAGACGGGAGCTGACCATCACCAATAGCAAAAGCAATTGCCCTGACATGATCCACAATTACCCTAATGGCCATATCAATTTTCTCATCATTCCCATAAGTAACCTTAGCTTTTTGGCTGATCAGTTCAATGAGTTCAGAAAAAACATCTGTATCATAATTGGAATACTTACCTTGAATTGCCATTGCCAGCCTTTCAAAGCCCATTCCAGTATCTACATGCTGAGCAGGTAATTCTTCCAAACTGCCATCCTCTAGCCTATTATATTGCATGAAAACCAAGTTCCAAATTTCAATCACCAAAGGATCATCTTGATTTACTAAATCACGGCCTGGTATTTTGGCAATCTCATCTTCCGACCTTAAGTCAATATGGATTTCAGAACAAGGGCCGCAGGGTCCTGTTTTACCCATTTCCCAGAAATTATCCTTTTTATTACCATTGATAATTTTATCTTCAGGAATGATCTTTTTCCATAATTCATATGCTTCACTGTCCAAAGCCAACCCTTCTGACTCATCTCCTTCAAAAACTGATACATAAAGCCTTTCGCTTGGCAAGCCATAAACTTTAGTCAGCAACTCCCATGCCCAGCTAATTGCTTCTTCTTTGAAATAATCCCCAAAAGACCAATTCCCAAGCATTTCAAACATAGTATGGTGATAAGTATCCCTACCCACTTCTTCTAAATCATTGTGCTTACCAGATACCCTCAAACATTTTTGTGTATCAACAACTCTTTTGTTCTTGGCTTCACTATTTCCTAAAAAATAGTCTTTAAACTGGTTCATGCCAGCATTAGTAAACATGAGCGTAGGATCATTATGAATGACCATTGGAGCTGATGGAACCACTGTATGCCCTTTTGACTTAAAAAAATCAAGAAACTGTTGTCTGATCTCTTTGGAATTCATTTCTATTAAAATGTTCTATTCAATATTACTTAACCTTACTAGTATATGCTAATCAATTTACTTCAACTATTTAATAGCCTTGGGTATCTAAATAATTACAAATCAATTACATAAACAAAATTCAACTAATCAACTTCAATTTAAATAAATTACTCAAAAAAGGTTAAATACTATTTATTGTTAAAAATATTTTATTATTTTGCACCTTGTGAGTATCCAGTTCATTTATGAAACTAATCATGAATGAACTCAAAAGTAGGACAAAAACACCTATCATTTAAGTAATGGCTCGAATTAAATACTACTACGACACCGAATCTTGTAGGTATGAACGGATTAAAGTAAGCACCTCTGATATTATTTTTAATTTCATGGGACTAGCTGCATTGATCCTAATTTTTGCTGCAGGGATCACCTATATATATATCACTAACTTTGATTCACCTAAAGAGGCTTCTTTAAGGAAAGAAAATAAAGAGATATTATTTCATAATGACATCTTATCCAAACAAGTTGAAAACCTTGGAAATGTTGTAACTTCCCTAGAAGAAAGGGACAATGGAGTCTACAGAACTTTATTGGGAGCAGAACCTATTCCGGAATCTATTAGAAATGGTGGTATAGGTGGGGTCAATAGATACCAAGAACTTATTGAAAGTAATTTGGAGCAAGAAGATTTAATTGTTGGCAATTATAAAAAAATAGACGAATTAAAGAAAAAGATATTTATACAATCTACTTCTTATGATGAATTGGAAAAATTGGCAAAAAACAAAGAAGAAAAATTTGCTGCTTTACCGGCCATTCAACCTGTTTCCAATAAAGACTTAAAAAGATTCTCTTCGGGATATGGCTTTCGAAATGATCCAATCCACCAAACTAGAAGAATGCATTGGGGTGTAGATTTTTCTGCTCCGCAAAACACACCTATTTATGCAACTGCTAATGGATCTGTAACAAAAGCCACTTATTCTCCAGGTGGTTATGGGTATCACATTAAAATTGATCATGGTTTTGGTTATGAAACACTTTATGGCCACATGAACAAATACATAGTAAAAATAGGGCAAAAGGTAAAAAGAGGCGAGATCATTGGTTACGTAGGGAATACAGGTAAATCTACTGCTCCACATTTACACTATGAAGTACATAAAAACAAGAAAAAAATAGATCCAGTACATTTCTTCTCTAGTGAGCTTTCGCCAGATGAATATGAAAAAATACTGAAATTGGCCGCTATTGAAACCAGTGCTTTAGGGTCTTATTAAGATATCAAAATAAATGAAATTTTGAAGGGACTAACAAGTCCCTTTTTTTATGTTATCAATAATGAAAGTAAAGTATTTACTATTAATTCTAAGTATATCATGTTTTGTAGGATATTCCTGCAAGGTTCAAAAACCACCAGTAGATTGGGCTAGTATTACTGAAGAATTTGATCAAATTACTTTACCAGATTCTATTCCTGAAATCTATTTTACAGCAGATGGAGATACTCTTTACAGTTTGGATGAAGAGGTTGATATTGAAATTTTCCGATTACTTAAAGATTCAATCACCATAATAGGTGTTGGTGATATTATGATGGGTACTAATTACCCTGGTGAACAGTATTTACCGCCTAATAATGGTAAATACTTATTATCAGGTGTTGACAGCATACTACAAGATGCAGACCTAACTTTTGGAAATTTAGAAGGGGTTATTCTAGATGAGGGAGGCACTCCAAAATATTGCAAAAACCCCAATCTATGTTTTGCTTTCAGAACACCTGAAATCTATATTCAAAACCTTGTAAATGCGGGGTTTGATGTAATGAGTACAGCAAATAATCATGCAGGTGATTTCGGAAATGTAGGAAGAAGAAATACAATGAGCGTACTGGATTCTGTTGGGATTGTACATGCAGGATTACTTCTAAAACCTTATACATCATTCAAAAAAGATGGCATTAAGTACGGGTTTGCTGCATTTGCACCTAATACAGGAACCCAAAGTATCAATGACCTCACTAAAGCAAAAGAAATTGTTAAACACCTAGACAGTTTAAATGACATTGTCATTGTCTCGTTTCATGGAGGAGCCGAGGGACCAAAACACCAACATGTTACCAAAAAAAGAGAAATTTTTTACGGTGAAAATAGAGGAAACGTCTATCAATTTGCTCACAAACTGATAGATGAGGGAGCAGATATTATTTTTGGCCATGGCCCACACGTTACAAGGGCAATAGAGATCTATAAAAACAGATTTATCGCTTACAGTTTAGGCAATTTTTGTACTTATGGAAGGTTTAATGTAAGAGGCCCCAATGGTGTCGCCCCAATTGTTAAGGTCTGGACCAATATGCAAGGTGAATATTTGAAGGGATTTATCACACCCATTAAACAAAGTAAAAAAAGTGGACCCAAAATAGATGCAAATAAGAAAGTCTTACAGTATATTAACACTTTAAATAAAGAAGACTTCCCTGAGATGAATTTAAAAGTAGGAGAATTAGGGGAAATAATTTACACCAATAACCAATAAACTAGTGCCTTACAAGGAAAAAGCGATAGAGAAAAAATATTATACCATTGGAGAAGTTGCAGATGAATTAAAAGTTGCAACATCCCTTATTCGGTTTTGGGAAGGTGAATTTGATATCATTAAACCAAAGAAAAATCGCAAAGGCAACCGTCAATTTACCCCTGAGGATATTAAAAACGTAAAATTGATCTACCATCTTGTCAAAGAAAAAGGATATACCTTACAAGGAGCAAGGGATTTCATCAAAAATGATGTAAACGCTGCCCTGTCTAAGATTGAATTGATCAATTCTCTTAAAAAAGTAAAGTCATTTTTAATACACCTCAGGAATGATATTTCCTGATGAATGAAAACAAAACAATATGAAATTGCCAGCACACTCATACCAGGTGTCGGCAGTAAACTGTCTAAAATTCTAGTCAGCTACTGTGGTAGTGCAGAGCAAGTATTCAAACTCCCAGTAGCTAAAATTCAAAAAATCCCTGGCATAGGTGATAAAACGATCCATTCTTTGAAGGAAAACAGGCATAGTGCGCTCAAAAAAAGTGAGGAGATCGTACAAAACTGTTTAGATCAAAAAATTGAAATCTTACATTATACTTCAAAGAAATTCCCTGATAGGTTAAAACAATTGGATGACTCACCACCTATTCTTTACTACAGAGGAAAAGAAAACTTGAACCATAAAAAAACTGTCGCTATTGTAGGCACCAGAAAGGCTACTGATTATGGGAAAAGTATTACTGAGCAGATTGTCAATCAATTAAAAAAACACCAGCCCATTATTATAAGCGGTTTAGCTTACGGAATAGATATTTGCGCACACAAAGCAGCCATAAATGAAGGAATTCCCACACTTGGCGTACTGGCAAGTGGGGTTGACTATATCTACCCTGCCAGTCACAAAGATTTAGCAAAAAGAATCATTACTGAAAGTGCTGGGGTCATTAGCGAAAATAAACCAGGTACTAAACCAGATCACCATCTCTTCCCAGCAAGAAATAGAATTATAGCTGGAATGGCAGATGTAGTCATAGTAGTAGAAGCAGCTAAAAAAGGTGGGGCACTAATCACCGCAGAAATAGCTTATAGTTACGAAAAACCTATTTTCGCTATTCCTGGCAACTTGGGCAACTCATTTTCTGAAGGATGTAACTACTTAATCAACTCTCAAAAAGGGAATATTTATACTGATATTTCTGATTTAGAATATCTTTTGCATTGGGGGCAAGGAAATGAAATTACTCAAAAGCCTAAATTTGAACTAGATGCTTTTAAGCCAAAAGAACAAGAAGTAATTAAAGTCTTACTAAAGTACCCCAATGGCATACTGATAGATGAATTAGCTTGGAAAACGCAAATAGGCTTAAATGAAATGGCAGGATTATTATTAAACCTTGAGTTTGACGGTTTTGTCAAATCACTTCCCGGCAAAAGGTATCGCCTGAAAATATGATTGTGTAAAGAAACATCATTTATTAATCATTTTTCATCTTAATTAATCCTTGTGGGAATTTAAATTTATAATTACTTCCGCATGAATGAACCAACCCCGACCCAAGGATACGGGGTATCTATGGGCAATAATTTAATGATCGACTCAAGAGTCAGGGAATTAATATCCCTTAGGGATTAAATTTGAAAATACTTAATAAAATACTTCTACACCAAATAAAGCGTGATTAATTCATCAGCTCAGAAACACCTCACTTCCAAAGAAAGGCTTTCTCAATCAGGCAGCTTTTGTCTATTTTTTCCTTGCGGCGGGTGCGGATTCCTAAAAAAAGGATTGTGTGGCAAGCTCTCAAAAAAATAGGTCGCCTGATGAATAATTTAAAGTTGTTTCGATTTCTAAGGTATCATTCGGGATAAAACAAAAGAAGCCTTTTTAAAATATGCTTGAGACATCCTTTTCTTCTTAATATTCTATTTCACTATAAAACAGCTTGAGTAAATTCAGCCACATTTTCTGTAACACAAGAGAAACTCATCTTGAAATTACAAGAACCATAAGACGCATTATTCATTCCGCTACTTTTTTCAGCTCATTGGCCCTATCAATTTTCATCAATAAACTGTTCGGAAGCTCATAACCTACCTTCGGAAGTTTGTCCCTTTTTTCTTAATGACTAAAATCTACTTTAGCTACATCAATATTTAATATAGCTCTCACGTCACACAAGATTGCTGATTTGCGAATTAAAAAAACATTTAAATTAATTATTATGCAAAGAAAATTATTTAATATCAGTTTGACCCATTACGTAACAAGCTGCGTACTGCTGTTATTATTAACTGGTATCAATTTACCTATTTATGGTCAGTTAGGTCCCGTTGGAACACCGCAAAATGGTATGGTGGTTTATTATCCATTCGATGGAACAAATGCGATTAGCTCGGCCAGAGAGCAAGTAACACAGTTAAATGCAAATAGGGCTGCTTTTCCCAGTGCAGCCGTATCATTTACTGCAAGAGGAGTAAGGGGAAATGCACTACAAATAGACGGAGCTAATCTCACTGGTGTAGGTGCCACAGCTAACCCTGCTGTAAATTTTCTAGGAAGGGTCAATAATACTATTGCCGACACCAATGAGTATTCTGTGAGTTTTTGGTTTAGACCAAACACCAATCCCAACCTGAGAGACCCTTCTATTTCATTATTAAGTAAAAGAACCAATTGCACAAACCCAGCAGCTTTTGGTGTATTCTGGGATTTGAGGATCAACACAAATCCAAACAATGCTCCTGGCACCATTCGATATGGACATGAAGTATTCTTAAATGGTAATGCTAACAATAACAATGTTGGTGGTAATGCTGCAGATGGTAACTGCTGGAATCATGTAGTGATTACCAGAACTGTAGCCAATGGGCAAGCTACTAGTAGGTTATTTGTTAATGGGACAATTGCTGCAACAGGAGCTATAGGATTGGTTCAGAACATTATGGATACAGCCCCACTTGCCATAAGCGGAAGTGGTTGTATTGCAAACGGAAATCCAGATGGCACCATTGATTACAATGGGCTTTTTGATGAGTTGATGGTGTACAATAGGCCTTTGACAGAAGAAGAAGTATTGAACCTAAATACTGCTTATTTGATCTCCAATTGCTGCCCAGCCAGAAACAATCCTGACTATTTACAATTACGTGCGGATGTTCTTAATGCCGATGAATTGACAGAATTAGCAACCTATGGTATCCGACCAAGAACTAATATAGCAGGGCAGGCTACGAACCTGTTTGTGATTGGTGACGGCGCCACTCACATCTTACCCAATAAGGTTTTCATTGGAGATGATGTAACTTTAGAGGTAAGAAACGGGTCTACAGTAGATTTCACAAATGCTGATGTTGTATTGGGAAATTGTGCTAACATCAATATCAATGCTGGAAATGCTGTTGCACACAATGCTACTTTTAGGCCATGTGATGAATTTGGCAGCTGGAGAGGTATTGAGATAGGAAATAGCTTTACTAATTTACCAGAAAGGATAGCATTCCCTGATGCCAACCCTTCTCTTACATTTAATGAATGTACATTTGTAAATGCCAGAGAAGCATTCTATACAACAACCAGAGAAAAGAACTCTGTGATAGAGTTAAACTTGACTAATAATACTTTTACCAATTGCCATAGAGCACTAGTGGTCAACAGAACCAGCACTACACGTCCTTTAACCTTCCGCGGTGGTATTGCTAGTAACACCATTCATATTGATGATCAGGTAAATGAAATCAATTATTGTCTGGTAAACCCTATTAATTATACTGGCATTCTCGCCAATGAGGCTCATTTCAGACAAATGTTAATCGGTCAGAACAAGTTCACCAATGGCACTCGTACAACCTCCCAGGTTAGTTTTGAAGGAATGAATTTAACAAATACAAGTCTGGCAGATATTGCAGGCAATCACTTTACCAACAATGAAAGAGCTATGGTACTGATTTCAACCAACCAGTTGAGCATAGAGAACAATACGTTTGAAGTTACACGACGCTCAACGGCTGATGAAAATAACTATCAACTTACTTCACAGGGGCCAAATGGGGGGAGTCAGGCTATACAAAATTTAATTAAAGGTAATAAGTTTATCAATTCTGCTGAGGTTAATGATGCTACTACCAACCTATCAAACAACCAAAACGGATCTGGAGCGATCTACTTTACTGGAACTGCCAGGTATTTAAGTATTGAAGATAATGAAATTGATGGATTTGAAATAGGAATATTCGCAGATGCAGGTTCTTCAACAGCAGCTGTAATCAGAAACAATCACATCAAAGCATTTAACTTTGGCATTCTACAAAGAGGAATCACTCCCAGGGCTATATTCAATGGCCAAAATATCTTCACTATGCACATCGCATGTAATCAAATAGACATGTACAGACCAGGAACTATCAATAATTTAGATGTGGAAGGTATTCGTATTATGGGGATTAATGCACCAAACGGAAATAGTGGAGTAGGTGCATTGACGAGCAATTTATTGATTGAAGGTAATTGTATTTCAAATACCGATCGGGCTGTTAGTATTATTGCAGGGTTTAATCAAAATTCCTTTAGTTATGTGAGAATGCCTACTTTCAGACATAATTACATGTATAATTATCGTGACGCAGGCCTGTATGTCGAAAACATCACTGGCAGTGACATGGCAAATAATTCATTTATCGGAAATAATTCTTCTGATGACATAAGACAGGTAATCACTGCCGGAAATGGTGGAACATTGTTCTCAACAAGAGATGATTTTGGAAGTGGCATAGCCCAGGTATCTGGCAATGTAAATGCGATTCCTCCTACTATCGCCTCACCGTCAGCTGCGAGTTGTGGAAACCAAGACCTTGGAGACCCAAGTAGGAACAGTGCACTAAGATGTAATGATGATATTGGCATTGACAATGGAGGCACCTCAGGCGTGATCACCCAAAGAGTAGCCTCTCCAGCAATGCTCACCCCTGACTTTAAAAATGCTTTTGATAAAGTATATACCCAAGATTCTTCTGATGCACTTAGTCTTGCTATTACAGGTATTAAATACCTTGAAAGTGATCGGGATGTAGAAGATATTTATCAAGCCGCAAATGAAAAATCATGGACTAATAATCAAAAGAACTGGTTAAATTATCATTATCACATCAGAAATGAAGCACTTGTAAATGCCAATCTGGCATTAGATAATATTATACCTGCAGATCAAAACGAAATGGATTTAATAAGTATCAGCAGTTTATTATTGACTAAAAGTAAGACATCAGGTGATTTGTCTGCAACAGATTTTGCAATCTTAGATGAGATTGTCAAAAGAAATGGGTCACAAGCACCTTTTGCGCGTAACATTATCCATGTAAGCAAAGGTAGCAACCCATATTCATATCCTAAGGTAATAATTTCACAAGCAAAAAATGAGGATATTTCTAAAAGGGTAGATATCAGCAAAAATCCTATTTTATTATACCCTAACCCGGTTCAGGATGAGGTTTCTATTTTAATTTCGGGTGAATCTAAATGGGAAATGGCTACTATTTACAGTATGACAGGCAATTTCATAGAACAAAAATCAATTGGTGCAAACCTGATTCGTTTTAATACAATTAACTTATATCCTGGGCTATATTTCATTACATTGGAAGATGCTAATGGGATCAAACTGACTAAAAAGTTTATTAAGAAATAGTCAAAATATAACATCTATATAAATGAAAGAGGCTCCCCAAAAAGGGCAGCCTCTTTCATTTTTGCATAATTTTCAAAAATTCAAATCAAACAATCTTGGAGCAAGCCCACGAGGTATGAATCAAGCAAGAAATTTAATTATCGAGGCAAGTCTCGGGAAATTAATCCCTATGGAGACAACAATGAACCAACCCCGACCCAAGGGTACGGGGTATCTATGGGCAATAATTTAATGATCGACTCAAGAGTCGGGGAATTAATATCCCTTAGGGATTAAAGAAGTTCTTACAATAGTTTGGCCTAATAGAACCCCAAAACTCTATGGATTCTGGTTTTCTAAACCCTGAATAGTTGATACTACTTGATAGATTCGTTAAAAGCCTTCAAATTTTATAGAATTCGTTATTTTAAATTTAATATGGAGCATATTTTACTTTGGCTTTTCTTTCAACTGCTAGACTCAACCATTGTTATCCTTTACTGAATATTCCAAAAAGCTCATTGCCCATTCTTGGTTTTATTGAATTATAGCAATCTTCAAATGTAACCACATCAAATAAATCTTGAAAGTAACTCAGGTACTCCTCTTTTGATCCACCAAAGGGCCTTTTACTACTATTTTTTTTCAGTGGGTGTTTAAACCATAAACCAACTAGTTTGCCCATATCCTTCAACAAATAATACACCTGTTGAGCATATTTGCTTCTATTTTCAAAAGTTGGGTCAAAGGAGCAAAAAAAGGTTTGTTCCAAAATGAGGTCATATTGATTCTTATGATCAAAAAAATCTCCTTTAATTAGTTGATCTTCAGGGAAATTTGGAACCCTTTTCTTAAAAGACTCTAACGGGTAAGAAGATACATCCAAGACAAAAACATTTTTAAACCCTTCATTGAAAAGGTATTCCGCCTCATAAGCATTCCCTGCACCAGGAATTAAAATCTTCAGCTCTCTATCATCTAATTGATCAATGTAGGCTTTTAATGGCAATGAAGGATATCCAATATCCCAACCTGTATTACTCTCTTCATATCTTTTAGACCAATATTGATCTTCGGTTTCATCATTTTTTAGTCCAATCATTCATTCATGCATTACAAGTGATCAATCTATTAATAAAACAATAGAAATCAATTTAATCCCTAAGGGATATTAATTCCCCGACTCTTGAGTCGATCATTAAATTATTGCCCATAGATACACCGTACCCTTGGGTCGGGGTTGGTTCATTTATCAAAATTACTACTTGTACTTAAAGGTTTCAAAAGTTCCTTTTATCTAGTTAACCCGAATGATGCATTAGACTTTTAAGAGAAAATCATAAATGGCTGTTAGATAGCTGCTTAAATTCTGATTTGCAACGCAGACATAGTCTCCATTATGGTGAGTAGGAAATTAGGATGTAAGTGGCTAAATGACTGTTAGTTATGGTTTGCATCA
>CALGOB010000087.1 GCA_937958005.1 uncultured Cyclobacteriaceae bacterium | reverse complement strand
ATCAATCAAATGTCAGTTTATTTGACCGGTGGAGATTGTGCCGAAGACATTAATGAACACTTGAGGGAACATTTAAAAAAGGTTGAAGGCCTATCGGTATGCAGTGCCGACACAATCCTAAGGGGCATCAAAGAGTTGTCCACACCTATAGAAACCATCATAGGGCCTACAGGTATTGCCCATCAATTCAACATCAATTTGAATCTCAACAAACTCTTAGTCAAGGCTTTAAAACATACTGATCAACTCAGAAGTGGAATATCACAAGCCAACACTTTGGATTATGACAACCAGGTCATATCCACTGAAAAGTATGATGCAAAGAAGAGTTACAAAAAATGCCATGGCTACCAGCCAGGTGTTGCCTGTATCGGTGAGAACATTGTTTATATAGAAGGCCGTAACGGGAACAGTCAGGCCAAGTTTCAGCAGGCACAGACTTTGGGCAGGGCTTTTGACCTGCTCTCTGATGCAGGGATATCCATCAAGCGTTTCAGGGCAGATGGGGCCTCTTACCAACAAAAGGTCGTTGAACTGGTCAGTGAAATGAGTGAAAAGTTTTACATCAGGGCAAAGGCCACCACCCATATGGAACAACGGATAGGGGAAATTGACCCAGAACAGGGCTGGGAAAAGGTACGGTTGGGTGTTCAGGAAATGGAAGTGGCACATATAACCGATTACCGACCTTTTGATGGAAAAACACCTTACCGTTTGGTTGTAAGCCGCATTAAACGAAAAGACAAACAGACTGGTATTTTTAGTGGACAAGCTTACACTTACAGAGCCATATTGACTAATGACTTGGATTGGGAGCTAGAACAGATAGTCTCTTTTTACAACCAGAGAGGGAAATCTGAGAAAACCTTCGATATGATGAACAATGATTTTGGGTGGGCTAAACTGCCTTGCTCTTTTCTGGGTGAAAATACTGCCTTCATGATAATGACAGCGCTTTATGCTAACCTATACCGGTTTATATTATCAAGGTTTGCAGAAAAACTGGATTGGCTAAAACCACATTTCAGGATCAAGAAATTCATTTTCCGTTTTATCAGTGTAGCTGCAAAATGGATAAGGACTGGAAGGCAACAGGTATTGAAACTCTTCACCGAAAAGGACTATAGCCCTTTAACTGGCTGAGAGTAGGTTAACACTAAAGGTATCAATAAATAAACCCTAAAGGATGTACTTCCATCGGTGAGCTACGTCCAATTGATAATAAAGAGGTACGTTTCACCAGAAAATAGCAATCTATTCACAGCAAAAACCATCAAAAACACAACTCACTAAGTAAGAAGACTAAACTATTGAACCTAAAAAAGCAAATGGTATAAAAATTAGAATACCTAATTTAATCCCTGCGGATTTAAGG
Source organism: uncultured Cyclobacteriaceae bacterium (assembly GCA_937958005.1). Taxonomy (GTDB): domain Bacteria; phylum Bacteroidota; class Bacteroidia; order Cytophagales; family Cyclobacteriaceae; genus JANSWY01. The sequence continues at coordinate 20,067 of CALGOB010000087.1, read as the reverse complement.
TAGTAATTAGGTAATGAAATGCATAATTATTAATGTGGTATGCAGACAATTCCAAATTACCTAAGTTTAGCAAGTCAAACCCCTAGTTACGCATTCCTAATTTCTAATTCTATACGTTTAGCAAGTCAAACCCCTAATTACGCATTCCTAATTTCTAATTAACTACGTTTAGCAAGTCTAAAGTTTAAAAGATTGAAGGATATTATCTAGCCCATTCGCGTTATCTACCAGCATACTAGAAGTTGCTGAGAGCTCTTCAGATGAGCTTGCCAGTGTTTGTGAAGAGGCATTGAATTCTTGAACACTGTAATTAATCTGCTCTATACTCAAAGATTGTTCTTTGCTAGAAGCATTCACTAGTTTTGCAATATCGGCTGTCTTTAAAACATAGCTGATCATTTCTTCACTTTGGTTAACTGAGGCAGTAGAATTGTCTATGCATTGCAATGCCATTTGCCCTATCTTCTCAGCAGAAATTTTACTTCTATCAGCTAATTCTCTGATTTCTTTTGCGATTACAGCAAAGCCCTTACCGTGTTCTCCTGCGTTTGCTGCTTCTATAAAAGCATTGATAGCCAATAAGTTTGTTTGGTCTGCTAACTCTTGAATTACTCCAACATTTTCGCTAATGGCCTTCACATTATCCTGAGTATCTAAAATTAGTTTTTGTCCATCTTTTACGGATTTTTGGGCCGAATCACTCATCTCAACTGATCTGCCAGTGTTTTCAGATGCAGTAGTAATGCTTGCAGAAGTTTCTTCTACACTGGCCGCAACTTCCTCTGCATTTGCAGCTTGTGTGCTAGAGGTATCAGAAAGCCTAGAAGAAAGTGAATTTAACTCCATACTTGACTGATGAATACTATTAGCCTGATCACTAATAACTCTCATTACCTTTCCAAAAGCATTATTTAATGTGGTTAGATTAATGGCAATCTCTCCGAATTCGTCCCTGGAAGATACATCAACTTTTTGAGTCAAGTCTTTTTCGCTAATAGCACTCACAAAACGATTAATCGCCTTAATATCTGACGCATAGCCATAGTTAGTAATGATACCTGGAATTACTTGAAATGCGGCTACAATGATGGCGATAATTACTAAACGCTGAATCACTGTCTCAAATGTAAACCCAAATTCCTGAAACTCCGCCATTCTCCAGATAAGACAGTAAACGGATAAGACAATGATAAATATACCGCCTAAGGTAAGGTTTATATTAGTGACTAATGTTTTGAATCTGATAGAGTTAAACGGAACATTATTTTTAGAAACGCCTACAAGTGTCTGATCTAACAAAGCAACAAATTTGATGATCAGAGGGATATTTGCTGCTGGCAAATAAGAAAGGGAAATTAAAAAGGCCAAATTCCTTTCCGCTTTAGGAATATCATTGAAATAACCAATGGGTATGGTTGTAAATACATAGCAGATAGCAACACCAATGTAAAGCCAGATGATCAACCTTCGCATTTTTCTTACTTTATCATACTTTTTAGCATTTACCAGTAGACCTAGTTTTTTAACTAAGAACATGATCAAGAATGGAGCTAAATAGAAAGGTAGGACAAAAACAAACAAAGGCCAGGTAGTGCTTATTCTAATGAATGTCTCTAAATTAAATACCCCTGCTGTTATATCTATAATTATGACAAGTGCAGGAGGTATAGTAAAGCTAGTAATCAACGTAATTAATATCAAACGATACTTTTTGCTCGCCATAATTAGGTCTTGTTTTTCTATAAAATTACAAGGAAATATCCTTTGTTAAGTACATTAAACTACAGATCAAGGTTTTTTTGGTAATGATCCTGCAATATATGGAAGTAAACCAAGACCCTATTTTACGGCAATCTGTTTTTAGGGATACATTCTAATCTATTTATGTCGGATTTCCATTCTTTTATGATAAGAATGTTATGCCTGAACTATACCAATTTGATACCAAAAACTGTGTCAAAGAACTGATCATAGCCACGCTTTTTGACTTGCCTGAATCAAATTACTTATATAAGCTATAAGTACCCATTGGGTGGTTCATTATACTCACTTTTAGTTGATTTATTGCGAGTATATAAAACTTCTCAGGGCATCTAATTATCAAGGTTGCGAATACTTACATCCAACCCTCTTGGTCGCTTTCAATTTTATAAAGTGCATAACTTTGTAAATGCTCGGCAAGCCCTATGGATATATAAGGAACTTTTATCTGATGACCTGCTTGATAAAATGTGATATTGGCTAAACCATATTTGTTTTGGAAAGGTGTTCTGGAAATTTTGACTGCTTGTATCTTATGCCAAAAGATAATTTTATTGTGTAGCCCAAATAATCCAAATTGAATCCTTAAAATATTTTCATTAACCAATATTTTCCATTTCTTGTATTGTAAGTAAGTTGTTGACCCGACTAAAACGGGCCATAGGCAGAAAAATAAAGAATAAAAGCTCCAATTCCAGAAAGAAACCACAGTTGCTAAGAATGCAGGAATAATTCCAACTATCCAAAATGTTCTTTTGTAGTAGAATTCAGAAATCTGATGAGTTTTGAACTGGGCGTCTTTTGAGCCTAGGCCTAAATTTTCTAACAGGATGTTAACATGCTTTTCCTTGCCGCCAGGAATAGTTAAAATATTTTTTAACCTGATAGAGGCAGAAGATGCGGGATATATTTTAATGGTAGATATCTGTAGTAGCTTCTGTAAGGGGTTATGTCCCCAAGCAGTGGCCTGCACTTTATTTAAAGTAGTAGAACGTTGCTTTTTGTTGAAAAGACCACTGGTTAATTTTAAACCATCCTTACTGAGGGATAGCTGCATGTTAAAATGCCTGAACACTGTACTGAATAAGGAAATAACAAAAGGAATAAAAACAAGAAAGAGGGTAAATAATAGCCAGAAAAATAAAGTTCCATTAGCATAGTTAACTACTGTTTCTTCTATTTCCTCCTCCCCAAAATCATTTTCCTGTGTGATCTTTCTCACCTGATCCATAACCCAAAAACTAAAAGCAATCATTAACCCAAAAGATTTAAAATGATTCTGGGTAATTCCTACTTTGAACAGGTCAGAGATGTGGAGTTTTAAAATTAGGGAATCTTCGTGTGATATTGCCTCTTCTGATTTTGCCTCTTCTACTTGACCTGTTGCTTTTTGTTTTTTTTCATCGAGAATGAATTGTCTCAATGCCTCAGCTTGATGTAATGGAATAGCAGTGAGGCTAACTTCTTGTTTTTTAGATCCTGCTGAATCAATGGCAAACTCAACTACCCCGAAAACTTGCTGAAGAATATTTTGTTTAAAATCGATTGTTTGAATTTTTTCAAAAGGTAAGTTAACTACAGTCCTGGTTAATACCCCTTTTTTAATAACGATCTCCCCTTCATTTAAATGATAATAAAACCTTAGATAGGAGAAAATTGAAAAGAAAAGATAAATAGCAGCAACCCCGATGATCAATGCATAGACATACCAATCGGAAAAATCTAGCTTACGTGTCCCTACTAGCAGGGGAATCAGTGCTGGCCATGCCTGTCTTACCGTGATTTTCAGGAATTTGATCAGAAAAAGGACAATAGCTGCAGGAGACTGTCTAGAAGGAGCTGAAAAGGGATTATTTTCATTCATCCTCATTGGTGATTTTTGTCAAAACAAATTCTTTTAACTGATCTGCTTTATTGTCAGGTAAGCCATTTACTTTCAGGTCACTACTTCCTCCTCCTGCTGTAAAAACGGTTAAGCTTTTTAGTCCGAAAATTTTACTGAATGGCCCTTGTTGAACTTCACAGTGTTGTATCCTATTAAATGGGATTACAATGATCTTAGTCCACCAGAGACCACTTTTATAAATGATGTCACGCTCTCTTATCGAAAATCCTTTTTTTCTAAAACTGAAAGGGAGAAAAATATTCAGAAAAAGCCAAAAAGCAGTAAAGCCACCAATTAAATAGGCCCAAATTTTTATTCCATTTACTTCTCCAGATTGCAATAAAAAGATGAAGAAACCAATAGATAAGGCTAAAAAAATAAGGTTTGCCCTAAAGAATATTACCCAAAAATAGTTTCCAGCCAAGGGGTTGAAATTGCTGGTTGCTACGTTGGGCAATGCTTGAATGTCTATGTCAGCGTTTTCAAAAAGGGTATCTTCAACTTCACTCATTTTCTAAATCAGGTTTCTCCAGATGCTGAAAGATATGGAAAAGTTTTGTTATTTACGACAGTACATCACTGATTAGGACTCCAGTTTGTGTTTGAGTGAGGAGAGAAGTAATTCTTTACTCTACTTCAAACTCTACCTGTTGTTTTGTAAAAAATAATAAACAGAATAATAGACCATTTAGTTCTTTCTAGATAGCTTTTTTCTTAACTCAAAGGCACTGTACCCTAGGGTTGAGATTGGTTCATTCTGGATCAAACTGAATAAAATAATCTGTTTTTTTTTGAGCAGAGACACAGGTAAAATACTAAGTAAGGTTTGTTTCAAAAGAGAATCTTTGCTTCAATCAGGTTTAACCATTTTTCCTAGATATTTAAAATTACGGAAAAGATTTGTGATTTTTTTCGTATCTTGATATTTTAATTAACAAACAAATTTATGCTACAGAAATTATTAAAATCGGACAAAGTTCAAGTTTTGAACAAAAACGAACAAAAGCAAATTTTGAAAGGTGGGGTTAGTGCTCACTGTGCACGCTTTTCAGACCCAGCAATTTGTGAAATCGCTGTATAGAAACTGATTCTTGAGTGAGGTAAACATTACCTCGCTCATTTGTTCTTCTGTCCGATTAAATTTAATCCTCCTTCGTTTATAATCTTGGTAGAAGCTTAAATATAAGTAATCTCCTATACCTACTCCTAGTCTTTGAACTTGAAGCCTGTGAACCTCAATTTATAGCCGTGATAGGAACGGCATCCTTTTTCTTGGAGAGAAAAGATATAGTGTATAGCACGAACCTGACTACCAAAACAGAAAAACCAAGTTGCTTCTTTATTTTAAATTTTCTTTCTGACATAAGATTGATCTATTATTTATGAAAAATAAAATTTCGATAAGTTTGGCTACCTGAAGATCTCAATATAAATTTGCGCCAATTTATGCCCACCTTTTAAAGCACATATAGATGCCGAGAGATAACAGTATTAAGTCCATATTAATTATTGGTAGTGGTCCTATCATCATAGGACAAGCATGTGAATTTGATTACGCTGGCTCGCAAGCCTCCAGGTCATTAAGGGAAGAAGGAATTGAGGTAACACTGATTAACTCAAATCCTGCAACCATTATGACGGATTCAGTTACAGCTGATAATGTATACCTGAAGCCATTGACAAAGCAATCAATCAGAGAAATTCTGGAAATACATGACATAGATGCTGTTTTGCCTACCATGGGGGGGCAGACCGCTCTGAATTTGGCAATAGACTGTGATAAAGCAGGGATATGGGAGAAATATGACGTTAAAATCATTGGGGTTGATATAGATGCTATTGAAACTACAGAAGATAGGGAGAAATTTCGCCTTAGAATGAAGGAACTAGACGTGAATGTCTGTAAAGGTGAAACTGCTACTTCGTTTTTAAAAGGGAAAGAAATAGCACAAGAAATAGGTTTCCCGTTGGTGATCAGGCCTTCTTATACGCTAGGTGGCTACGGAGGAGGATTTGTGAATAAAGCAGAAGATTTTGATAAAGCACTTACCGCTGGGCTTACTGCTTCACCGATACATGAAGTACTAGTAGAGCAGAGTATTTTAGGATGGAAAGAATATGAACTGGAATTGTTAAGGGATAATATCGGTAATGTGATCATTATCTGTTCCATTGAGAATTTTGACCCAATGGGTGTACATACTGGTGATTCTATTACGGTGGCTCCTGCTATGACTCTACCAGATACAATCTACCAAGAAATGAGAAGTCTGGCCATTAAAATGATGAATGGCATTGGTCAGTTTGCTGGTGGATGTAATGTTCAGTTTTCGGTAAGTCCAGAAGATGATACGATTATCGGGATTGAAATTAACCCTAGGGTTTCAAGATCTTCTGCACTAGCTTCTAAGGCTACGGGTTATCCGATTGCTAAAATAGCAGCGAAACTAGCCATAGGTTATAATCTGGATGAGTTAAAGAATCAGATCACAAAAAAGACTTCAGCGTTTTTTGAGCCTACCTTAGATTATACAATCGTAAAAATACCTAGGTGGAATTTTGCTAAATTCAAGGGGGCAGATCCACACTTGGGTTTACAGATGAAGTCTGTTGGGGAAGTAATGGGGATTGGTAGGAACTTCCAAGAGGCCTTACAGAAAGCTTGTCAGTCTTTGGAAATAGGGAGAAATGGACTAGGAGCTGATGGTAAGGAAATTACTGATAGAGAAAAGATATTAGATAGTTTGGCTCACCCAAGCTGGGATAGACTATTTCATGTATATGATGCCTTTAAATTAGGAATTCCGTTTAAGACCATTCAAAAGCTTAGTAAAATAGATGCTTGGTTCCTTGATCAAATAGAAGAACTATTGAATCTTGAAAAAGAGATTGAAAAGTTTGATTTGAACAGTATTTCTAAAGAACTATTGATAGAAGCAAAACTGAAAGGTTATGCCGATAGGCAAATTGCTCACTTGTTAAAATGTTTGGAAAGTGAAGTTTTCAATAAACGAAATGAGCTAGGGGTACAAAGAGTTTATAAACAGGTAGATACATGTGCAGCGGAATTTGAGGCGGAGACCTCTTATTATTATTCTACGTTTGGGGAGGAAAACGAATCAATTGTATCTGATAAGAAGAAAATCATTGTTCTTGGTTCTGGCCCCAATAGAATAGGACAAGGTATTGAGTTTGACTATTCATGTGTGCATGGTATTTTGGCAGCGAAAGAATGCGGATACGAAACAATTATGATTAACTGTAACCCAGAAACGGTATCTACTGATTTTGATGTAGCGGATAAGTTGTTTTTTGAACCAGTCTTTTGGGAGCATATTTATGATATTATACTTAGAGAAAAGCCAGTAGGAGTTATCGTACAGCTTGGAGGGCAAACAGCACTGAAGTTGGCGGAAAAGCTGGAACGTTATGATATTAAAATATTAGGGACTGATTTTGCTTCGTTAGATTTAGCAGAGGACAGGGGAAGGTTTTCTACCTTGCTACAAGAAAACAACATTCCTTACCCTCAGTTTGGCGTAATTGAAGATGCAGAGGAAGCTATTGAACTTTCCAAGGAAATTGGATTCCCACTATTGGTAAGACCATCTTATGTTTTAGGTGGTCAAAGCATGAAGATCGTGATCAATGAAGAGGAACTTGAGTCTCATGTAATAGATATATTGAGAGAAATACCTGGTAATAGGGTATTGCTGGATCATTTCTTAGAAGGAGCAATAGAAGCAGAGGCAGATGCCATTTGTGATGGTGAAAATGTTTACATTATAGGGGTGATGCAACACATAGAACCTGCTGGAATTCACTCTGGGGACTCTTATGCAGTATTACCTCCATTTAACCTAGGGGCACTGGTGATTAGGCAAATAGAGGAATATACCAAGAAGATTGCTTTGGCCCTAAATACAGTAGGCTTAATCAATATTCAGTTTGCAGTAAAAGATGACAAAGTATTTATTATAGAAGCCAACCCAAGAGCTTCTAGGACAGTCCCTTTCATCTGTAAAGCTTACCAAGAGCCTTATGTGAATTATGCAGTGAAAGTTATGTTAGGTGAGAAGAAAGTAACAGACTTTGAATTTAATCCAGTTAAAAAAGGATTTGCGATCAAAGAACCAGTATTCTCATTCCATAAATTCCCGAATGTCAATAAGGAGTTAGGCCCAGAAATGAAGTCTACCGGTGAAGCTATTTACTTCATTGAGGACATCATGGATGATTACTTCTTAAAGATCTACTCAGAAAGGAATAGATACTTAAGTAGGTAGTTACAAACGAGATAGATTGAAACCGAAAGGGTATAAAATCAGTATAATTAATTATGAGAGCATTTATTATATTCGCTTTAATCGCTTATACAGTATATAAAGTCTTTAAATTTCTTTTTAAAGGATCAGTTTCTGTTAATAAAACCAGTTATGGAGGAAGGTCAACAGAATCCAATGTTGATTTTAAAGGACAGTCTACTGCTAAACCAAAAGAAAATAGAGATTTTAAAGGTGGCGAATATATTGATTATGAAGAAGTAGATTGATTGAGGACAATGAGCTACGAGAATTGAATGAATCAATAAATAGCTTATAATATTCCTTAAATTTTAAAAAAATAATTTTGAGCTTGACATAACAGTCAGGCTCTTTTTGTTTATTGTATTTCCTTAGCACTAATACTGTGTAAAGATAGACTTAACTTGTACTAAATACCTTTATTCCAAGGAGTGGTGAAGCCTGTTTTGGTTAATTCTGGCATTGCTTTGGTAAATAAAGTAGAAATGAAGCTGAAGAATTAAGGGACTAACTTTTTTTTAAAAGTGATAAGTAATACCAATTTAGATATAAGGAGTAGCCAATAAAAGTTACTTTTACTTTATTGGAATTTCACTTTGTCCTTAATAATGCTTTTAATAGGTCTCTTTTCTATTTTACTTTCGAGCCAAGAAATAATATCAAAATAAACAAAGGCACGACGATCATATTTGCTTTCAGAAAGGGTAATCATTTTTTTTCTTAGCTCCTTGAAACGATCTATCAGTTCTTGATCTGTTTTTACTCTAGAGAGGTTTTTAATAAAGTGAATGATGTATTGCTGGAAGAGGTGTAGGTCATCTTTCTTTAGTAAGAAACGGTAAGTAGATTTTAAGTAATAGTCAATGACATCGTTATTGCCTAGCTCATAATGTATGATGAGGTTAAGAATTCTGGCAAATGAATGTACATCTTCACGGATATCTTGATGATCTGAGTTGATAATTCGATTACTCCATTTGAGTGCTTCCCTAAAATCACTATTCCCAAAATGCAAACAGCTTATTTTGTAAAATAAGATCAAGATGGAATGTTTGTCCAGAAATTCGAGGTTGTTTTCTAACCTTGTTTCTATCTTTTTTAACATGATAACTCCCCTCGCAAAATCTCCTCGCATAAAATAACCATTGAATTGATGGGCATAACCGTATTTAGCAGCTCTTATCCTCAAGTTTTCATTAATCCCGATTAATGGATGGTTAAATAAAGATCTCAACTTTTTGTGGGTCTTGCGGAATTCCTCATGATATCCTAGGCGTGACTGGGTGGTTAGTAAATAATTTAATCCCCTTAGGTATTTCTCTAGTAAGTTGGAGTTTTGGGGGATACTTTGAAATAGCTCAACCCATTTTTTTGCTGTTTGGTGCGCATACTCCTGTTGTTGCAAGAAATTATAATAACTCATATGTATCTCATACCAAAGCAACCTTTCGTTGAATGATAATTCACTTTCATTCAATGCCGGTAATTTCTTGATAAAAAATGCATGTATGCGTTCATAATCTATTCTGTCACGTATATAGCCCGTTTTTAGATATAATGCATTAAGCTCTATAGAGAGAGAGGTGAGTTGGTGTATTTTAGCAATTTTTTCATTTATTTGATCTGCTTCTGTGACAATCTGCCTGACTCTTTTTAAATGATCTTTACCCAATGTATAAGGGAGTAAATTGCGTTCCCATTTTAATACCTCAAGTCTAAGTTCTAAATTTTCACTTGAAGCTGAGCTTAAACTCTTTTTTACTTTTTGCAAAAGTTGCATTCCTTGCATATACAAGCACCTGTCAAAAAGTAATTGGATATAGTCTATATTTTCTCTGATGGCAATGTCTTCATGGTTGGACTGGGCATAGTTTTTTAAAGCGTGCAAAACCTTTTTGTAGAGGTGGGCTTTTAAGTTACTAAACTGCGTATCAGAGATCCATTCATTCTTCCTGAGTAATTTTTCTTCATTAAAATCTTGGAGTTTTTCTATGGCATCAAATAACCTAATGTATTTAGCTTCACCACTATTAATTACTTTAAAATATCGCTTTTCTGCCTTTCTCATAGACTTGATTAAGACAAATAAATGATCTGATCTAATCTTAGACATCGTAATATATTTTAATTAAAATCCATGCTACAGCAATTTTAAACATAAATAGATTGATTAATATGATTTTTGAAATCGTATTTAAATTAATTTTTAGTTTTTTTACTCAAAAATGCCCCGATACATTTGTTGAAATAATTTTTAGCAAATGAGCAGTAGCAATAACGACAGCAAAGTCTATATTTTTGACACTACATTGAGGGATGGGGAACAAGTACCTGGCTGTCAATTAAATGCAGACGAAAAAATTATTATCGCAAAATCTTTAGAAAGTTTAGGTGTAGATATCATAGAAGCAGGTTTTCCTATATCTAGTCCCGGAGACTTTAATTCTGTAGTTGAAATATCCAAAGCGGTTTCTGATCCTATTATTTGTGCCCTTTCAAGGGCCGTAGAAAAAGATATAGAATGTGCCGCAGAGTCATTAAAATATGCTAAAAGGGGAAGGATTCATACAGGGATTGGTACTTCTGATCAGCATATTATCCATAAGCTTAAAAGTAATAGAGAAGATATTCTAGAGCGTGGTGTAAGAGCTGTGAAATATGCTAAGAAATTTGTGGAAGATGTTGAATTCTATGCTGAAGATGCAGGGAGAACTGATAATGAATATTTGGCGAGAATAGTAGAAGCTGCCATTGCTGCGGGCGCTACAGTAGTTAATATACCAGATACAACAGGGTTCTGTTTGCCTGATATGTATGGGGAAAAAATTAAGTTCTTAAAAGAAAATGTTAAAAACATAGATCGAGCTATTATATCATCTCATTGTCATAATGACTTGGGGATGGCTACTGCTAATTCAGTAACCGCCTTGAGAAATGGCGCCAGACAGATTGAGTGTACTATAAATGGTATTGGGGAAAGAGCGGGCAATACCTCTTTGGAAGAAGTAGTGATGACGATTAGAAAACATCGTGAATTAAACCTAAACTGTGATATTAATACTCAATTACTCTATCCTACCAGTAGGTTAGTTTCTCAAACGATGGGAATGCCAGTACAACCCAATAAGGCAGTTGTAGGTAGTAATGCATTTGCACATTCATCTGGGATACACCAAGATGGAGTAATCAAGAGCAGAGAGAATTATGAAATTATTGCACCTGAAGAAGTAGGTGTCTCTAAATCTGATATTATTTTAACTGCAAGGAGTGGTCGTGCAGCTCTTAAGTTTAGGCTGGAAGCACTTGGGATCATTGTAGAAGGAGACGAATTAAATGAGATTTATAGTCAATTTTTGGTAATGGCAGATGAAATAAAGGTAGTGGAAGATGAAAGTTTAAGGGTCTTGCATAGGAATTTTTCAAAAGTAATGATCAGCTAATTTAAAGATGGCAGTAAAAACGTTATTTGACAAGATTTGGGATAATCACATAGTAAAAACGGTGAATGCAGGCCCTGATGTTCTTTATATTGATAAGCATTTCATTCATGAGGTAACTAGCCCGCAAGCGTTTGCAGGATTGGAAAAAAGAAAAATTGCTGTGGCTAGGCCTGATCAGACAATTGCAACTGCTGATCACAATGTCCCTACTAAAGACCAACACTTGCCTATTAAAGACGCCCTTTCAAGAAAGCAAGTGGAGACGTTAACAAAGAACTGTGAGCGTCACGGTGTAAATCTTTATGGACTTAATCACCCGTATCAAGGTATTGTGCATGTAATCGGCCCAGAATTAGGTATTACACAACCTGGTTTGACCATTGTTTGTGGAGATAGTCATACCTCTACGCATGGCGCATTTGGAGCTATTGCATTCGGTATTGGAACCAGTGAGGTAGAGCAGGTTTTGGCTACTCAATGTATTTTGCAGCCAAAACCCAAGAAAATGAGGATTACGATCAAGGGTGATTTAGTTAAAGGTGTAGAAGCAAAAGATTTAATCCTTTACATCATTTCCAAGTTAAGTACTAGTGGAGGAAATGGGTACTTTGTTGAATATGCAGGGTCAGCGATTGAATCATTGAGCATGGAAGGCCGAATGACTGTTTGTAATATGAGTATTGAAATGGGGGCAAGAGGAGGGCTGATAGCACCAGATCAAACTACCTTTGATTACCTACAAGGTAGAGAGTTTGCTCCTAAAGGGAAAGACTTTGAGAAGTCAAAAAAAGAGTGGCTTCAGTTAAGGACAGACGAAGGTGCAGTTTTTGATAAGGAAATAACTTTTGATGCCAGTGATATCACCCCAATGATCACTTATGGAACTAATCCAGGCATGGGAATAAAAATTGCGGATGCAATTCCTTCGGAAAAATCTTTTGAAGATGATTCGGAGAAATCCACTTTTATTAAATCTTTGGATTACATGGGGCTGCAGTCATCAGAAAAACTACTGGGTAAGCCAGTTGATTATGTGTTTATTGGTAGTTGTACCAATGCACGAATAGAAGATTTAAGAACGGTTGCTGAAATAGTGGCAGGCAAACAAAAAGCTACTAATATCAAGGCGTTTATTGTCCCTGGGTCTAAGCAAGTAGAAAAACAAGCAATTAAAGAGGGTTTAGATAAGGTCTTTGAAGCTTCTGGGTTTGAACTGAGACAGCCTGGGTGTTCAGCCTGTCTGGGAATGAATGAGGATAAAATCCCCAAAGGAGCCTATTGTGTCAGTACTTCTAATCGAAATTTTGAAGGAAGGCAAGGCCCGGGATCCAGGACATTTTTAGCAAGTCCGCAAACTGCGGCGGCTACAGCATTAACAGGAGTGATTACGGATATAAGTCGTTTGAACTAGATGAAAAAATTTAATAAAATAGACTCAACTATAGTTCCATTGCCTGTAGAGAATGTGGACACTGATCAGATTATTCCTGCACGTTTTTTGAAAGCGACTACAAGGGAAGGGTTTGGTGAAAATTTATTTAGAGATTGGAGGTACTTACCTGATGGAAGCCCAAAAACTGGATTTATTTTGAATGACCCCTCAGTAAAGGGCGAAATATTAGTGGCAGGGAAGAATTTTGGTTGTGGGTCTAGTAGGGAACACGCTGCATGGTCTATAGAAGACTATGGTTTTAGGGTAGTTGTTAGTAGTTTTTTTGCTGATATCTTTAAGAACAACGCTTTGAATAATGGCGTCCTTCCTGTTCAGGTCTCACAAGTTTTTTTAAACGGTTTGTTCCAAATTTTTGAAACAAACCAAACTGCAAAGATTTCTGTAGATTTAGAAAAACAAATAATCACTAATAATGATACAGGTGATTCAGAACATTTTGAAATTAATGAGTATAAAAAATATTGCCTAACTAATGGTTATGACGACATTGATTATCTACTCAGCATAAAAGAGGAAATAGCTACTTTTGAAAAGAACTAAGGGGAATATGAAAAAGCAGATAGCAGTATTGCCAGGAGATGGTATAGGAGAAGAGGTAACAACAGAAGCGGTAAAAGTACTAAGGGCTATTGCCGAAGTTTTTGACCATTCATTCACATTTGAACATGGTTATGTAGGGGCAGCAGGCATAGATAAAGCCAATGATCCTTTTCCCATAGAAACAGAGCGCTTATGTAAGAAGAGCGACGCAATTCTTTTTGGTGCTATAGGTGATCCTAAATATGACAATGACCCTAAAGCTAAAGTAAGACCAGAACAAGGATTGTTAAGGATGAGAGAAACATTAGGACTGTATTCTAATGTACGACCTATCATCAGTTACCCCATTTTATTTGATAAAAGCCCTTTAAAAGAATCACTCCTAAAGAATGTGGATTTTGTTGTTTTTAGGGAATTGACTGGAGGTATTTATTTTGGCAAACCCAGTGGGCGATCAGAAGATGGAAGTCAAGCATTTGATACTTGCCTTTATAATAAAACCGAAATTACCCGGATTGCTAAGATGGCCTTTGAGGCGGCGGAAGGGAGAAAGAAAAAAGTGACCATGGTAGATAAAGCGAATGTTTTAGCTACCTCTAGGCTATGGCGAGAAACAGTTTCAGAGGTGGCAGTGTCCTACCCTGAAGTAGAGTTGGAATTCATGTTTGTAGACAATGCAGCAATGAAAATAATTCTGCAGCCTTCTTATTTTGATGTGATTTTAACAGAAAATCTTTTTGGGGATATATTAACAGATGAAGCTTCTGTAATTGCAGGATCTCTAGGGCTTATTCCTTCAGCATCACTTGGGGATCAATACAAACTGTATGAACCTGTTCATGGTTCGTACCCACAGGTAGCAGGTAAAAATATAGCAAACCCTACAGCAGCGATATTGTCAGCAGCTATGTTGTTAGATATGTCCTTTGGTGCTAAAACCGAAAGTAAAATTATAGAGCGAGCTATCACTGAAGTAATGAATCAGGGCATAGTTACACAAGATATTAATCCTACCAAGTTTTATACAACTTCTGAGGTGGGTGATCACATAGTTTCATTGATCAAGTCAGATAAGATTGTTGATTTTGAAGCGGAAACAATCATATAGGTATGAAACTAGATTTTAGATAAAAAATCAGAAGGGACTAGGCACATAAAATTTATGAAAGACATTACTAAATAAGCAAGATTTCTTTGAATTTCCGGGAATAATTTGGGTTGTTTGTTTATTAAGGTAACTACCAAAAGGGTGGTTACCTTATCCCGGATTTTTTTTATATACTCATTATTATCATAGCCTACACCCTGACAAATCTAAACCACTCATAAAAATGGTGTGTCAAACTTCTGTATATGAACTATTATTAAGGAGATCTCTAAAAACTCGAAATTTAATTCCCAATAGACATCCTTTGATTCTGAAGGAATATTCTTAAATCCATTATGTTATGAAGGGTGACACTAGCTCTCGTAGGTGTTTGTAAATTGCATCTTAAAGAGATAAATGCCAGCTATCTCACATTTGATATGTCCTTGCGGAATATATAGAAAAGTGAGCTATTTGTAATAGCTTATACTAGTTGGTAGAAAATCATTAAATTGGAGCCAAAATCAACTTAAAAGACCGATAAGCATGAATTCTATATTGCAACAAAATTTATTTTTTGTCAAAGAACATATTGGAATGTTTAAAGCAGCCAATAACTATGATATTTTAGACCCACATTCCCAGGCAATGATTTTGTCCTGTCGAGAGGAAAACTTAGGTTTTTTTACGAAAATGCTCCGTTTTACAGACTATAAAAGGATGACCCCCTTTGAAATTATCATCAAAACCACTGATGGAGAGAAAGTCTTAACGGTTAAAAGAGGTGTAGCTTTTTTTGTTTCTACGGTAGAGGTTTACGATGAAGCAGACCAGTTGGTAGGTAAGTTTAAACAAAAGTTCTTCTCGTTTGGAGGCAAATTTGATGTCTTGGATGCCAGTGACCGTGTATTGTGTACTTTAAAAGGAAAGTGGACCAGTTGGGATTTTAAGTTTGTGAAAGAAGGCGAAGAGTTTGCCCAAGTAAGTAAGAAATGGGCAGGGTTTGGACAAGAATTATTCACAAGCGCAGATAATTACATGTTGTCCATTAGTGAGAAGGTTGCGCCAGAAAACCCGATAAGAATCCTAATCATGGCAGCAGTTATGTGTATAGATATGGTTCTGAAAGAGTAAGTTTTAAAAAAAGAATTAGTAATTATAAATTTGTAATTACTAAATTCTTTCATTTCGTATTGCTAATTAAACTAGCGCGAAGTTTTCGAGAAAGAATCACCTGATATCCTTTTTGAAGGATTTGATTCCTATTTAAAAAAGAGACTATCTGATTGACAATTTTTCAGCTTCGTCAAACAAATCCAATGCTCTTAAATAAATTTCGTTGGATTGATTAATAATTGGATAAAACCCATCGTTCTCCCAGACTCCCCTACCGATTTGTGCTTTTAAATAGTTCTTTATAAGTGGTTTGGAAGTTTCGAATTCTTTCTCGTTCAATACTAAGTCATTAGAGTTGCCCAGTTTTGTCATATCCTGTAGCATTTGATCGCTTACTTCAAAAGACTTAATAAAATTATCCATCCCCATTTTCTCTAATTTCTTTTGCTCCTTATTGGCATAGTTATAGCTATACTCTCTAATAGTATTGGAGCTAAATAGTGCATTGAGATATTTACTGTTCATAGTAGTGTCTACAGGGACAAAAAAGTCTGGGGTAATCCCTCCTCCACCATATACAAAACGGCCGTTAGTAGTCGTGTATTTTAAACTATCAATTACCTTTAAACTGTCCTTATGAAACATTTCTCCAGATTTATATCTTTCAATAATATCTCTATTATAGGCATCCGATTTTCCATTGTATGCCTTTTGAATACTTCTACCACTAGGAGTATAATATCTTGAGATGGTTAACCTTAATTCTGATCCATCATTTAAGTCATAAGGAAGTTGTACTAATCCCTTACCAAAGGATCTTCTTCCTACGATCAAAGCGCGATCATGGTCTTGTAAAGCACCAGAAACAATTTCTGATGCTGAAGCACTTCCTTCATCTATCAAGATGATGATTGGTTTATCTTCAAAGCTCCCAGCTCTGGACGCACGGTATTCAGAATCAGAACGTTCACCTTTCCCCTCTGTATAGACAATCATGGGTTGACCCGCCAGCATTTCATCTGCCATTTTAACGGCTCTGTCCAGGTATCCACCAGGATTTCCTGTTAAATCAAGGATGAGTTTTTCCATCCCCTTATCTAAGAGACCCTCTAAATGAGATTTAAATTCAGTAAAAGAAGTAGCCGAAAATTTATTGACTTTGATATAGCCTATTTCTTTGTCTACCATATAGCTTACATCCACAGCGTACTGTGGTATTTTATCTCTTACTATGGTGAATTCAAGCAATTCACTTACTCCTCTTCTTTTGATCGACACCTTAACTTCAGAGCCTTTTTTTCCTCGTAATCTCTCAAAAACACCTCTATTTTTTATTTTGACACCAGCAACAGTTTCTTGTTCTACTTTTACAATTTTATCTCCCGATCTTAAACCCGCTTTGTCACTAGGACCTCCACTAAAAGGGGCTACCACATGGATGGTGTCTTTAAAAACATTAAACTCTATGCCAATTCCACTGTATTCACCTTTCAGCTGAGACCTGCTACTCTCTAACTCTTCACCAGTAAGATAAACTGTATGTGGATCTAGGTCTACCAGCATGTTGGAAATAGCTTTCTCGACAATTTCATCTGTGGCTACCTCATCTACATACTCTTTGTCTATCAAAGTGAGTACTTGCCTGAATTTATAAAGACTCTTGAGAAGATCATTGTCTTTACTATTGCTATTGGTAACATTAGCCCCTATTAAAAGGCCTGCAGCTACTGAAAGGAAAATTATGATAGGAAGTCTAATTTGACTTTTTGAGTTCTTGTGCTCTTCCAAATTATTTTAGTTTAATTCAAGGTAAGTGTCCATAAATTTATGGACAATTTCTAATATTTGTAACGTTAATTAAAAGAATTGAGTTTAGTTAAGGTAATATTACTTAGATTAAATGGTGGAAAAACGCTTCTTTCTTTATCTTTGTACTCAAATTATACTTTAATTATTACGTCTGGTGATAATATCTGCATGTTGATCCTAAATAAAAATATTGTTCAATTAGTCGATGAAAACTACATATATGCCCGAGCTTTAAATTACTTAGGCATTCAGTTTATGGAGGTTTCAGACAAGACCCTAATACAAGTTTGTAGGGAACGTTCCATTAATGTGAACAAAGTATTGAAGATTATGAATTCGTTTCTTGATCAAGAAGGAGTAGATAAAGAAATTTTAAAAGATTACCCCACTAGTTTAATCATTGGATATTTAAAGCATAGTCACCAAACATTCATTAAGAAAAGATTACCCTATATAAATGAATTAATTCAAAAACTTCAATTTGACGTACATCAAAATAACGAGCTGGATGATTTGAATTTGATTTTCCCAGTATTCTTGGAAGACTTTATCAAGCATATTTATGAAGAGGAAGATACTTTATTTGATTATATTCTGGACTTAGATAAATTTAATAAGCAGTCTCCTAAAAGTGTTTCTAACCTTATCTTGAAAACGCCTTTCTCATCTATCATTGCTGTAGCTGAAGAGCATAGAGAAGAAGATGAAATGAAAGGGTTAAGGGAAATGATTGCTTGTATAAGAGCACAGAAGATTGAAGATGTGCTGGTGAAAACCATTATTAAAGAACTTCAAGCATTTGATGAAGAATTAAATAATCATGCATCAATAGAGAATGATATCCTATTTCCAAAGGCCATTATGTTAGAGAGTGATGTTGCAGAGGTATTGGCTAATTTAAGCCGTTTGAATTAAACAATAGATGGGAAGGATTCTTGCGATTGACTACGGGTCAAAAAGAGTGGGTTTGGCAGTAACAGATCCATTGAAAATAATTGCCTCTCCATTAGAGACTGTTCATTCCAAAGATGTTATGAGTTTTATGAAAGCATATTTTACGAAAGAGGAGGTGGAGAAAGTAATTATTGGCATGCCCAAAAACCTAAACAATGAAAAAACAAATGCCACTCCCTTAGTAGAAGCATTTGTGAAACATTTTAAAAAGACTTTTCCAGATAAGGAAGTTTTTTTAGAGGACGAACGCTTCACTTCCAAGATGGCATTAGATGCTATGATACAATCTGGGAGTAAGAAAAAAGATAGACGAGAGAAAGGAAATATAGATAAAATTAGTGCTGCAATCATATTGCAATCATTTTTACAAAGAATTCAATGATTTACCCCATAGTAGTATTTGGAGATCCAGTTTTAAGAAAAAAAGCCAGTGATATTGAAAAGGACAGTATTGATGTCAAAAAATTGGCAGAGGATATGTTCGAAACAATGGAAGGAGCCAACGGTATCGGTTTAGCCGCACCACAAATAGGAAAACCGATTAGGATGTTTGTAGTGGACGGGACTGGGATTGAGGAGGAGGAAATGAAGGATTTCCGAAAAGTATTTATTAATGCTGAAATTTTAGATGAAACTGGAGAAGAGTGGAAATTTGAAGAGGGTTGTTTAAGCATCCCAGGAATAAGAGAAGATGTCAGCAGAAACGAAAATGTGACTATCAAGTATTTTGATGAGGAATGGGTAGCACACCAAGAGACATTTGACGGAATGAGAGCCCGGATTATCCAGCATGAATATGACCATATTGAAGGGGTTTTATTTACTGATTATGTGGTATCTCCTCTAAAGAAAAGACTTTTAAAATCTAAGCTAGCAAATGTTAGCAAAGGAAAGTTTAAAGCAGACTATAGGACTAAGTTACCAACTAAGTAAGTACATGAGTGATTTATTGCAAGTAGGGTTTATCCAGACAGATTTACATTGGGAAAACATATCCGCTAACCTAGCCATGTTTGAAGAGAAGATTTGGCAGATTGAAGAAGATATTGATTTACTGGTTTTGCCAGAAATGTTTTCTACTGGCTTTACCATGAATGCAAAACCATTAGCAGAACCAATGAACAGCAAGACTTTTCGTTGGATGAAACAAATGGCCGCACAAAAAGAATGCTTAGTGATTGGAAGCTATATTGTACAGGAAAAAGGGATTTATAGAAATAGGCTTTTTGGAGTTTTCCCTGATGGTGCTTTTAAATATTATGACAAAAGACATCTCTTTTCTTTGGCAGGAGAAGGGGAAGAATACACAGCTGGCAATGATCGTTTGATAATAGAATGGAAAGGATGGAAGATTTGCCCACTGATCTGTTATGATTTGCGTTTTCCAGTCTGGGCTAGAAGCAAGAACTACGAATATGATGCTTTAGTTTACATTGCCAATTGGCCTACCCCTCGAGTTAATGCTTGGGATACTCTTTTACAAGCAAGAGCCATTGAAAACCTAAGCTATGCCATAGGAGTCAATAGAATAGGAATAGATGGATATGATGCCAAATACAATGGTCATTCAGGAGTTGTTGATTATTTAGGAAAATACCTAGTAGGCCCAGAAGAAAATGAAATGATCAAGGTGGCAACGCTAGAAAAACCGAAGCTGGATCGGTTTAGACGAAAATATGATTTTCAGAAAGAGGCGGATGATTTTAGGTTGATTGATT
>CALGOB010000086.1 GCA_937958005.1 uncultured Cyclobacteriaceae bacterium | reverse complement strand
ATTACATCCATAGGCTTTGACATGACTGCTAGTAACAAGTTAGCTCCTTTATGTTACTTTGCTCAAGTACTGAAATATGGGTTTAATGTTGTCATAGGGAATAAAGAATAATAACAGAACGGTAATACAATTCGGTTTGATTAGCCAAACTATTGGTTAGTTTCTGAGTATACACCGTAAAAATTTTAGTGATTTCTTACCGATAAAATAATGAGACACAGTTTCTTTAGAAAATTGTACTTGATAAATAAAAAATTAGAATATTAGCATTATCTTCGAGAAACTATTTTCGTTTTAATGATCAAACTTGGGCATCAATCAATTGCCTTTGTGCTATTGGTTTTATACTTGATCCATGTTCAATTGGCAGTTAAAACCTTTATTTATAAAATATGTGGAGCTGAGATCCCACTTTAAAAAACAGGGCCCAACCGAAAAGCCATATGAGTAGGGATTTACTAAACCAAAACAACAAATGGAAGCGGACAAAGTAGACATGTTTATCATGACCAATGGCAAATTTTTTGAAAGCCATCAAATCAATCAAGTTAGAGAAAGCCTTCTCGCGATGGATGATTCTAAATGGGCAGCATTACAAACTCTTTCTTTTAAGGACCCAACAACTATCTTGATTATATCACTGGTAGGTGGCGGAGCACTTGGGATTGATCGTTTTATGATTGGAGATACTGGCCTAGGTGTTGGTAAATTATTAACCTGCGGCGGCTTTGGAATTTGGACAATTATAGATTGGTTCATGATTATGGGAGCCACTAGAGAGAAAAACCTAGAATTGCTTAGACAAATAGTCTAACATGATACTTAGCAAGAACAATTTATATAGGGTGTTAATTGTTGCTTGTATGGCAGGGTACACTTGGCTATTTCTAAATTTTTTAGGTTCTACGCATAATCATCATGGTGATTACAGTGTTTGTTTAATTAAAAACGTCTCAGGCGTACCTTGCCCATCATGCGGATCTACAAGAGCCGTAGTTGCTTTAATCAAAGGTGACATAATTCAATCTATCATGCTAAACCCATTAGGGTTAGTTATTTTTTTAATTATGCTGATTATACCAATGTGGATAATCTTCGATTTATCATATAAAAGGGACTCATTCTATCTTTTTTACCGTAAAGCTGAGAGAAAACTTCAAGAAAGGAAATACATGATATCCTTCTTTGTTTTGATTATTTTAAATTGGATTTGGAATGTAGTTAAAGGATTATGATTACAATCAAAGAATTTGATTATCAAACCGGTGATCATGAAAATGAAAAGGCATCCAATAGTTATTTAATGTCTCTTATTGCAATGATTGCAGGTGTGCCTCTGCCTATTCTAAATTTATTAGCTACCCTTGTCTTTTTCTTGGGAAACAGAAAAGGCACCTATTTTGTCAGATGGCATTGTACTCAGGCATTACTAGGTCAATTTTCTTTATTATTTGTTAATAGTGCCGGTTTTTGGTGGACTTTGTGGGTAATTCTAGATATAGATCCTGTCACCAATAGTTATATCGGTTATATGTTCACCCTGCTTATCTTTAATGGGATCGAATTAGTTTCTACTATTTATACTGCCATTAATGTAAGAAAAGGCATTCATGTAGAATGGTGGTTATATGGCTCACTAACTAACCTAATATGCAAGCCAAAATTATGAAAAAGGCAATCTTACAACTTTTAATTACACTCTTCATATTTTTCTCATCTTGGTATCTTTTATCACGGGTAGATTGGGTTGATATCTTTCAGGTAGAGAAACATGAAAGTCAAGATGATGAGTTTGCTGCTTAAACAATAGATCATTTCTAAAAACATACGATTCAACACTTATAAGTACCTTCATTCAATTCTTAACCTAGTCAGATTAATCCCTCTTTAATGAACCACCGCCGCCTCTGCTGGGAAAGCTACGGCGCTCGCAGAAGGGTGCTGGGTATTATATATGGGCAATAAATCCCATTTGTGTTTATGGGCACCTATAAGATATTTTAGTGAATTTGATTTTGACAAAGCGGGTCCCCACTGGACAAAAAATGTAAGCATAGCATCTCTATGGTGAGTATTTTTAACGCATGGCAAATATTAAATTTATCAATAGATATGCGCTCTCATAAATCTAAATTGGTATAATATGATGATTGATTCAGTGCAAAGCTATAGCACTCGTGGAAGGGTCGGGGAGTGCCCGGCTAGGGAATTAATATCTCATAGGGATTAAAATACTTCTCACAAAAGTTTGAATTAAAGTTATTAAGTCAAACTTTTGCAACGCATATCACTTGATGAATTTATGTTCAAAAAATTTTTTAATAGAAACAAGGAAAGCAGGAAGGTTAACCTTCAAAAGGTCTATCCACTAATCATAGGTTCATCTGAAAAATTAAATGACCTGCTTACCGCTGGAAAACCAATGTACACGGAAATTACTAAAGGTTTGCGTATTTATTTTGGTGAAATCACATGGCAAGAAACATTCTACTTACATCAGGGAGCAGTAGAAAAATCTATAGATGAAATCAAAGACCTTGCTCTGAAAAATCTTGCCAATGAAGTCCAATCAAAAGGCATTGATATTCAAGGAGATGGAATGATTCATGAAATCAGGTTTGATCAGAAAAAAGAATCTTCTTTATTATTGATTGATAATCTTTGGACAAATGTACTTACTCAGGTAAAAGATGATATAGTAGTAGCAGTGCCTTCAAGTGATACAATCCTTTTTTGTGCTCGCTCTGATAAACAAAATGTGAAAGAACTGAGAACAATAGCTACTAACATGTATAAATCCAACCAAAATAAATGCACTGATCAGTTACTGGTAAGAAGCTTTATGGGAGAATGGTCTGTTCTTGAAGAAGAATGATGCAACCCAACTCCAAGGATACTGGATATCTATAGACAACAATTTAATGATCAACTCATTGCTTCCATAGAGAAGCTATAGCATTTGCGAAAGACGAGTAGGAGTAACTAATAACTCTTAGGGATTAACGGAAACGTCAGTCACTGGAATATTTAAGTAAATTTTACCGAAGATTACATCACTTTGAGTTATGAAAAAGCACTGCTTAAAGGTAGGATAATAGAAATTCATATAGAACTTTTACCCTCTGCATTTAATCCCTAAGGGATATTAATTCCCCGACCTTGAGTCGATCATTAAATTATTGCCCATAGATACCCCGTACCCTTGGGTCGGGGTTGGTTCATTGGTCTTTGAGCCTATTCCAATATGCATTCAAAGGTAGACACAGCCATAAGGTATGAACTAGATAACTTATAAATGTGTCCTTAGTCATAATACCACTGAATGACAACCAGAAAACAATTCGATAAAGGCTAATTTAGATAGTTTGCAGACTTGTATCGATTTTAATACTTTACGAAGAAATCAAAACTTACCGAAAATGACTCTAAAAGAAGAATTGGCCACAAGAGCAGCGGCAACTAAACAAAAACTAGCTCCTGAAAAACTTGCAGTAATGGAGAATGCAACAGCGTCTCTTGTAGATGATCACTTGATAAGCAAAACACTAAAAACTGGTGATCATGTTAAAGATTTCTCTTTATTCAATGCTAATAATCAAAAAGTAAGCTTGTCCAGTGTATTGAAAGAAAATAAAGTAGTCCTTTCTTTTTACAGAGGTGGATGGTGTCCATACTGCAACATGGAACTAAAGGCTCTTCAAAAAGTACTTCCAGAAATAGAAGCTAACGGTGCTCAACTACTAGCCATCTCTCCAGAATTACCTGATCACTCCCTTACTACTAAAGAAAAAAATGAACTTTCTTTTGAAGTGCTTAGTGATGAGAACAACCAAGTAGCCAAGGATTTTAATTTAGTTTTCCAGATGCCTCTTGATCTACAAAAATTGTATAGGGATGATTTCAATATTCAAGTAGATGTTCATAATGGAAATAACCTCTATGAATTGCCTATGGCAGCCACATATATTATTGATCAAAGTGGTAAAATCATCTACCACTATATCAATGAAAAATATGTAGAAAGAGCGGAGCCTTCGGAATTGGTAACAGTTCTTAAAAATTTACCTTGAATTTCCTCTTTTAAAGGGGACAATTTTTGATAGGCATTATCACGAATGGCTTACTTACTATAGCTGATTGATCATTTTTGGTCAATTTTGAATAAATGCTGGCGCTGTTTATTCACCAGTAATCAATAACTCCTATCTGGGATCAGATTAATTTCTGATGATGTCTGATTCTTATTTTTTCTGAACTAAAAATTATCTCTTTAATCCCTAAGGGATATTAATTCCCCTGGCCGGGCACCCCGACTCTTGAGTCGATCATTAAATTATTGCCCATAGATACCCCGTACCCTTGGGTCGGGGTTGGTTCATTAGAAACACGCATGTTAACTTTAAAGATTAAAGAATTTAAAATCTACTCTTCCCAGATTTTAGTTCCTTCTGTGCAATTAGTACACATCTCAATAGAAGAACGAGAACTTAATAAGCTTTTTCTAAATTTTCTATAAGGGTCACTATTCCAAATGCTAGCAAAAGAATTCTTCATCAAATTGCCCATTGTGAAATGAGCATCTTTATCAAAACAACATGGAATAATTTTACCATCCCAAGTAATCACACAAGAATGCCACATTTTCCAGCAATGATCTAGTAATTTATTTTTAATACGATAAGTCCCATCTTCCTTTTTCTTATATCGGGAATATTTGTCAATAGTAGGGATTAGCTCATTTCCATTTTTATAATCGTATATCTGAGCTGTTTTTAAAGCTACTTGATCTACTCCTAATTCTCTTGCAATTTCCCTTACCTCATCTACTTGATGTTCATTAGGTTTCACTACCAAGAATTGAAAGATTACATGAGGTTTACTAGACTTTAATTCCTTTTTCCACTTAATAATATTTTTTGTCCCCTCTATCACTTTATCCAACTTTCCGCCTATCCTGTAAGATTGATAAGTTTCTTGAGTAGTACCATCAATAGAAATAATGAGCCTATCTAAACCTGACTCAACGGTTTTTCTGGCATTTTTATTATTTAAATAATGCGCATTAGTAGAAGTAGCAGTGTAAATTTTTTTCTTGTGTGCATACTGAACTAACTCTAAAAATTGAGGATTGAGATAGGGCTCTCCCTGAAAGTAAAAAGTAAGGTAAATTAATGTGCTGGCTAATTCATCGATCGCTTTTTTGAAAGTATTCTCTTCAAGCATGCCAGTTGGCCGTGTGAATGACCTAAGTCCACTAGGGCACTCAGGACACCTAAGGTTACAGCTGGTAGTAGGTTCTATGGCTATACTTGAAGGCATCGCTGCGTTAAAAGTAGATTTATTTTTAACCGATTTACGATAGCCTAACCATAGCTTAACCAAATTGGAACATCTCCTAAAGGTCAGTTTAGAAATCAAATTCAATATGTCTCTATAATGATAGGTCATTCAATATGTGCGTGAATTAACTAGGATTTATCTACTTTTGGGCGTAATCTAATAGATGCTTGTATTATGAACCAAATATTCAAACTGATAATTGCATTGGTGCTGATTTTATCTTCTCAAATAGGAGTAGCTCAACGTCCTTTGTCACCAAGCGCAGAAATCAGTGTCATGACACTTGGCCCACACCAAGGAGAACTCTACTCTGCTTTTGGGCACAGTGCATTTAGGGTAAATGACCCCGTCAATAGAATTAATCACGTATTTGATTACGGAAGATTCAGTTTAAAGCAAGAAGGTTTTTACTGGAATTTTGTTAGAGGTATCATGCTATACCAATTAGGCTTAAGTAATTATGAGAGATTTAAAAACATTTACATCAGGCAAGATCGTTTTGTTTATGAACAGGTATTAAACTTGAATCAGGATCAAAAACAAGAATTATTTAATTTCCTCCAAAATAATTACAAGCCAGAAAATAAAGAATATTACTATAATTATGTTTATGACAATTGCGCTACTAAAATACAAGATGTCTTAAAAGAAGTCCTTAAAGATGAAGTGACTTTTGATCTGTCCTATGTTGAAGAAGGTGTTACTATCAGGGAATTAATGGATAGGTATTGCGACCAACAATATTGGGGTGATTTCGGAATTGACTTAGGGCTAGGGTTAGGGGTAGACAAAATTGCCACTCCAGAAGAGTATTTGTTTTTACCTGATTATGTATATAAGTCCTTTAATAAATCTACCATAACTGATCAGAACGGTACCCGTCCTTTGATTTCTAGATTAGAAAAAGTAAATGAAGTAACTGAAGAGCCTTATGTAAAACCATGGTGGACACCATTCAATATATTCACCATCCTCTTTTTCATCATTGGTTTCCTTACAAATATTAATTTTAAAAAAAACAAGAGATCTAAGTGGATTGATTATTTATTTTTTGGTGTTACAGGACTTTTAGGATTCTTTTTATTATTTCTTTGGTTTGGTACAGATCACATTTCTCAGTGGAATTTCAATCTGCTTTGGGCTCTCCCAACACATTTTATCGTGCTCTTTTTTATTCATAAACCAAGCTACAGGACAAAAGTGAGAGCTTATTTCAAATGGACTAGCATAGCTGGAATTCTTCTTATATTGACCTGGGCTCTTTTACCTCAGCCCATTCATACTTCACTTGTACCATTTGTATTGATCTTAATTCTAAGGGGTTTCTACATCGTACATGATCTCAGAAAGTAAGATACCAATTATAGTAGCTATAAAGGCCCATCATTAAAAATAAAATTCCCGGAGCAGTATGTACAATTAGTCTATTATTTGCTATAGTTCTAAACTGGACCCCCA
The DNA here is from genome assembly GCA_937958005.1 of uncultured Cyclobacteriaceae bacterium. Lineage (GTDB taxonomy): Bacteria > Bacteroidota > Bacteroidia > Cytophagales > Cyclobacteriaceae > JANSWY01. Next base: position 32,075 of record CALGOB010000086.1, on the reverse strand, counting down.
GCTGAATAATTACTAATAACAAAATGAAGGTTCCTACTGAAATTCCTACTGAATAGGCATATAGGTTAATTCCATCTAAAGTAACCCAACCCTGTTTTTCTAAAGCTGCTGTAACTGCTAGCCAAAATGGAACAGTTAGTGGATTAGCAACACCTATAAGAGCTCCTTTAGTAAAAGCGTTTCTTTTTCTAATGTCTTGATGATCTGTTTTAATGTCTGATGCCTTGGTTTTTGAGCTTAGGTTTAATATCCCCAGAATTATCATTGCAGTTCCTGCTATTACATGGAAATACTCCGTAATATTGGTGCTATCGGTTAGAAATACATGGAACCTTACGGTAAAACCGGCATAAAACAACTCTACCAAAGCAGCCGCAGCAGCAAATGAAAGAGCGGCAGCTCTTCTCTGCAAAATCGCCAACTGCATCACACTGACATTAATAGTTCCTGGAGGGATAGAACCAGCAAAACTGACAACAGTAGCAACCAAGAAGACGATAAACCAACTCATAAAGCCTAATCTTTTTGTCTATTATACAGTTTAATCTCTTTTATTTTAGCCAAGCCTTCTTTGGTACTCCAATAACGTACGCCGCGTTTCCTATTTTCACCACTAATTTTGGATAACATTCCTAAATGATGAAATAAAACCTTGTAAGCTTTTAATAAAGGAAACCCTGGTTCATAAATATGGGCAGGCTCCGCTCCCGCACCATTTAACTCCATAATTTTAAAGTCTTTCAACTTCCTTAGAGATTCAATACTTTCGCACCTTAGGTCAAACCTACCAAAATAGAAATCAGGAACTTCCTTAGCTAAAGAATCAATCGCTTCTGTTAATTCCTTATCTATCCAATCATTCCCATTTAAAAACTTAGTGCCTAAACAATGATTCCCAATAGAAACTAACTCAAACCGCTCTCCCTCTAATAAAACCTTGTTAAGCACATCACTTCCGTGTGCAGAAGATAATTCTTCCAACTGAAAACGAGCTCTTGGTTTTTGTATAATTAATTCCGAAATAGTGTCTGTCCCATTTCCTTCAACATACAGCATTTCTTTGGCTACAATAGAACTGATCTTACCATATTCTTCATTGGGCGACCTGTAATAAAAAACACCTAATTCAATGGGAAGGTCTATAAATTCCTGAATGAGAAAATCAACCTTTATTTCATTTAAATAGCTTATCACATCAGCTTCATTAGCTATTTTTTTCACCATCCATCCTCTTTCCCCGATATCTGGCTTGCAAATTAACGGATAAGCAATCTTTTTCTCTTCTAGTATAGCTCTAACCTCTTCAATAGAAATATCAGGAGATACCATAACCGTTTCTGGAATATACTTTTTAGGGATGAGATCAAATATCTCAGACTTCCGCTCCCCTAGCATCCCACCAAAATCAATAGAGGGATTCGACGCCGTAAACCAGAAAAAGCTTCTTCTTTTAATTGATTGCCATGCGTAATAAGGAACTAAAGGAGCATAAACCACATTAAATGGCCAATATTCCCAGTTTGTAAGCCTTACCCAAAAATTGCTTGATTGTAGCAATAGCTAATATATTTATAATTTAAGGTAAAAGACAGCTATTTCTTATCGTATCTTACAGTGCTACTGGCCACTCCAAAATGAGGTGGTAGTTCCATGTATTCAAAATTAGAAAGAATCCCAATCTTAAGCAATGCCAAATGATGAACCGTATGCTCAATATTGTAGGCTATTTCTCTTTCATAGTTGGTAGTCACTACACTCATTCCAACCTCTTCATCAGAAATACCATATTCAATCTCTAAAGAAAGGTCTTTATTACCTTCTGTTTTTTCTATAAACTCTTTAACAGACTTGATTACACTTAAGGCAAGGTCTTTATCCTCTTGAATATACTTATCATGCCTTCGTTTATCATAATTAAGAGTCCCTGTATTTGATGCATCCATCAAACAGATAAAAAATTCAAGCGTATGACGGACATGTTGACCTATAGATGACTTACTTAGAATGTTTAGTGGTTTACGAAAATCTTCCTTCGTTACCTGATCTATCACTCCTTCTAGTTGATCTAACAGATCATTCGCTGCAACCTTCAAATTCATTCTGAAATATTAAAAAGGAACAAATATAAACTATTTTATGGTTATCAATTACTGTCATACGACTAAATTTATTTTTAGAGCAAAACCCTTGTTTGAGTAGAATAGAAGCCTGTTTCAGAGCTTACCTCAAAACCACCCCCTGTTTGGCAATTGGCGGATTTAGTGGCTTTCTGTGTAAGCAGTCCTATTCATTATTTGTCTCTTCGGCAACCCATTTGACCAAAAAACGAATCGCAGCAGCACCCACCAAAAAAATCAACAAGATCACTAGTGGACAAAATAATCCCTCTAACTGGGTATTTTGCCGTGCCAATCCTCCTGCATGAAGAACTCTGTTTTTTAAAATGACCATAATTTGGTCAGAGACTAATAATTATCAATTAATCTTAATTACTACTGACTTTCAAAGACCACTGGTCATCAGCTACGGCTTTAAACTGAGCTTCATTTTCATTCCAAAGTGTAAGCGTATTTAACTTTTTGAAATTATAGAACAAATAAAGTTTATCATCTACAATCTTAAAGGTCATAGGGTCTATTTTCACCTTACTTCCATCTATACCCATTGCATAAGCACACCACCCTCCATATTGAGGAATATATTTATTAGGATTACTCTCAAATAGATGTTTGTGCTCATTACTGATAAAGTAGTATTTTGCTCCGTTATAATCAACTGCTAAGCTATTAGAACCAATAGCTGGTTGCCCATCAAAATAACTCACCACATCATAACCCATAACAGCTACTTTTTTTTTATTTAGGTTTAGGTTTTTGGTTGGCTGCGCAAGTAATACTGAACCTAATAGCATTAATGCATTGAATATTATAAGCCTCTTCATATTTAGGTATTTGATATCCCTATTTACTTTAAAACCCAGTATAAAGTTACTAACAATAATAGCAATCATTTTGGTTTGTAAGTATTACGACAACGTTCTTATCGAAGATGCTTACTTCATATCATACTTAAACTCAAGATAAAATTCAATAGACATTATCACGAACTATTTTGTATATCGATATAGGCGATAGAGTGCCTGTGAAAATAAACAGTAGCAGCAGCATTTTAAAATCAACCAGAACGGATCTACTTGTTTATAGTAAAACATTCCTAATAACTAAAATGAACCAGCCCCGACCTAAGGGAGCAATACTCTTAAATTAAGGATTTGGATTTGATACTTTTCAAGTTGATCTTTTTCTTGACCAATGCACTGGGTTGATTTGATCATTTTGATTTTAAAGATATTATTCACCTGTAGCACTTATATTAGACATTATCATGGTAGGTTTTGTATAGATAAACCCCCTTCTAAATTTCACTTTTCTGAGCCTGTCAAAGTAATTGTGAATTACTTGTTGATAAATTTGAGCAAAAAGGTAACAAAGCAACCAGAATCATTCTACCGCGATAAACTCTATTTAAGATACTTAATATTAGGGCGATATTTCAAGGTAGTTACTTTTCTGGGGATTATTTGTAAATGGCTTGTTGTTCTAGTTTTTTTGGTTCTATTACCTGTGTTCCCTGCGAACTTTCTAGCTGGTTTTATAGCCACAAAGGAGCGGTATATTTTGGCCATAAGATTATCGATTAACCATCTAGTTTCTTTTAGGGCGGGTAGTTTGATCATTGCCGCCCTTAAAAATCGATAGGGATTCTTCCAATTATATTGAAATTGCCATTTACGGGTTACTGTTTTTTGTTCGATACTTTTACTGGTAGCCATCCCTGGAGCAATCATTTAATGATCGACTCAGTGCCTCTGAAAAGCAACTTCAGCACTGGCGGAAGAGTAGAGAATGACCTACTAGGGAATTAATATCCCTTAGGGATAAATTATCTCTCCGTATAAAAAGTAGATTCAGTAGAATGTTACTTATCCCAATTGCTCTCTGCCTTTAACAAACATGCTTTTTCATCTGCATTCCACTTTTCTAAAGTGCTCACTTTTTTATTCTTGAAAAACAAAAAGAGTTTATCATCCACAATCTTATAACTCAAGGGGTCTGGGTCAAATTTAGCACCCTTGCTCATTCCATATGCACACCATCCACCATACTGAGGCAAATATTGTTCGGGAGACTTTTTAAACAAATTCTGATTGTGAGCAGTTGTAAAAAAATAGATACTCTCTTTATAATTAACGGATAAATACTCCATCCCTTGAGTAGGGTTTCCTTCAAAATAGCTCACCAAATCATAGCCTTTGACAGCTACGTTATTTTTGTCCAGGTTCAGTTTATTGTTTGTTTGAGCATGAGTAAACATACTTATTGATAGAAAAAATATAAGTACAATTAAATGTTTCATAGTAGTTATTGTAGAATAGTTTATTAGGTCAAACGCATTTAAAACAGAATTAATGATTTGATTTTAAAATTGAATATAGATAAACCGATTACAACCAAATAGTCTCCTATCTTCTGTATTCTAAAAAAACAAGTTCATCTAATTTGATCCCGTTTAAAAGTCTGCAATTTACCCACTAGAGCTATATATCGAAAAATTTCAGAGTCATTTTTGATCAAAGAAGAAAAAAAAATTCAAAGGCAATTTCAAGTATGAATTATTAGGCATTATTTTCTGGTAGTTTCAGCTATAGTAGTCTCAATAGTATTCAAATCGCATTGTGCACTCGAAAATCTATTTATGTTTTTCTCTTAAAAATCTAATGAATAATGTGAGTTCAAATGGTATTTTTGAGGAATAGTGAATTTTCTACCGCATAATGATGAATGAACTATAAAACAAACTAAAAATAAGGGTCATTATTAACCTAAACTCGATTAATAATTTTTTTCATTTTTCAGTTCTAAATTCACATATTTAGCTCATTTAATTGATGTAATATGATAACGTACACTAGATTATGGACCCTAAGTCAAGCCTACTATTTCACTTTTTATAGCAAGGGACATGCTGTAAGCAATATTATCAATCACAAATAGAATTCACTACTTCCCAAACTATATCACTTTCAAACCCTCTACCAATCAAATAGGTAGCCACTTTTCTTTTTTTAAGAAACAAATCTACCTCCTTTACCACCTCCACTTTCTTGATGCAGATATTATGCAACATTTCGATATAATCTTCCTCGATTATTTCTTCAAAACCTAACCCTATGCAATAAGGACTAATCCCTTTTTGTTGAAGACCTTGTCTTATTTTATTTCTTCCCCATTTATTTAAGTAGAACTTATCTCTCACATAAACTTTAGCGAACCGCTCTTCACTCAAAAAGTTTTCTGAGATAAGTTCCGCTAATAGTTCATCTGCTTCATAAACTCTAAGGCCAACCTCTAAAGCTTTATTCTTGACCTCTTGATGTGTCCTTTCACGATAAGCACAATATCTGGCTAATTTAACTTTTGCCTTTTTGATCCGGGCTTTTTCTGATGCTTCCACCCAATTGTTTTATTCTTTAATAAGGCTTTTTCTTTTCAAAATAGTCTCCAAAAATTTATATTCATTTTCGGTATTGAATATCTTTCTAGGCAAGTGTATCAGTTGAGCCTTGCTCATATGCAAAATAAAGGCATCATTCGTTTTCTTGGCCCTTTTAATCATATCCCATTTGATAGGCATTCCCTGTTTACTATTAAGTTTCATTAATATTTGTTGACTACTGATCTCATAAGATAGTTTTTCAAACATAAACTTACTTTGCTCTAGTTGAGTAAGTCCCGTAAACTGTATTAGCCAAAATAAAACATATAGCACTAGAGCTATAGTTGCTCCTATGATCCACCACCAACTTGGAATAATAAAATACCCTCCACAAATTGCCAAATAGATCAAAATGACCCACCATTGTTGTTTAATAACTCCATTAAAGGCAATACCTACATAAGTTTTAGTAGGTAATTTGTATTTTCTTGTCTTTACAATCATATTTAATTTATAATGCTTTTAAACTTATGTCTAAACTTTTATAGGAGTGTGTAAGTGCACCTACCGAGATAAAATCTACTCCAGTTTCAGCTACTGACTTAATAGTTTCTTCTGTAATTCCTCCTGACGCCTCTACCTCAGAGGCTCCATTAATTAACTGGACGGCTATCTCCATGTCTTTATTGGACATATTATCTAACATAATACGATCTACTCCCCCGTCACAATTTAAAGCCTCCTTTACTTCAGATAAATTTCTTGTTTCGACTTCTATCCTTAACGGTAAGTTTTTCTCCTTTAAATATTTTTTGGTCCTTGCAACTGCTTTCGTAATTCCTCCCGCATAGTCTACATGATTATCTTTTAGCATCACCATATCATAAAGCCCAAACCGATGGTTAACCCCACCTCCTATGGTAACAGCCCATTTTTCCATCATCCGAAAATTTGGAGTTGTCTTTCTAGTATCGAGTAGTTTTGCATTTGTACCGTTAATTAAGCTGTTGAGATAAGCTGTATAGGTCGCGATCCCACTCATACGCTGCATGCAATTAAGTACTAGTCTTTCTCCTGTTAAAATACTTCTCGCACTGCCTTTCACGTAAAACCCAATATCTCCAAATTTCACTTGGGCACCATCTTTAATTAGTATTTCAAGATGTAATTGAGGGTCTATGTGCTTAAAAATTTTTTGAGCCATTTCAACACCAGCAATGATGCCATCTCCTTTTATCAAAAGTTTGGCATGATCAGTAGCATCAGCGTCTATAGCTGCTAAAGTAGAGTGATCACCAGCAAATTCATCATGTCCAACATCTTCTATCAAAGAGCGTTCAATGAATTTTTTAATCTTTTCGTCTGTCAGGTATGTTAATTCCACGCCGCAAAAATAAGAAACGTGCTGAAAAAGAAAGGTTTTATGAAGATTTAAATTGCTGGTATCCGAGAAAAAAGATATTCATTTTTATGCGTTTAGGTGGGTTGGCTTGAGAATTTAGCGGGGTGCGCGAGGGGATTTAGGGAAGAAGCTTTAAACCCGAATGATGGAATAGAAATTTGATGCAAACCATAACTAACAGTCATTTAGCCACTTAAACCCTAATTTCCTGCTCACCATAATGGAGACTATGTCTGCGTTGCAAATCAGAATTTAAGCAGCTATCTAACAGCCATTTATGATTTTCTCTTAAAAGTCTAATGCATCATTCGGGTTTAAGTGATCTGTGGGAACACAGATCAAGGCGAATCATTCATTTATTGAATAGTCTTTCTTTAGCTTTTCATTGAAAAAACCAATATCAATTGTTAACCTTTTTGTGATTTAGATACAAGTATTAAAATCAAAATGTAAAACTCCAGTTTATCTCATTTAAGATCTAATAGACTGACAAAAATGAACCAACCCCGACCCAAGGGTACGGGGTATCTATGGGCAATAATTTAATGATCGACTCAAGAGTCGGGGTGCCCGGCCAGGGGAATTAATATCCCTTAGGGATTAAAATGATTAATCAACACAAATAATTCAACATGCTTAAAAACTTACCGCTTAAGATTCTTTTCACTTTAGCTACCTACTTTATGGGCCTATCAGTCCTTATTGCACAAGGTAATATTCCTTTAATTGAGGCACAAAACACTTTTCTTCAAGTTCCTTGGAGTAACCAAGAAATAAACTTTCAACCTACGGGGATAGGTGTCCCAGCTGGAGATATTAACGGAGACGGGGCAGATGATCTAGCACGGAGCTATTCTAATGTTACAAACCTTAGCACCCCTCAATTGGATGATTTCACCAATAGAACTTTTATCTTCTATGGAGGCAATAGCACTGCTCAACCAGATCAAATTATTGATCTGAGAATAATTCCTATAGGTGATATCAATGGAGATGGTTTTTCAGACGCCGTAGGAGAATCCAACAGCGGCCAGAGAAATTATATGCTTGGGAGTGTTGAAGGTTATCAAATGGCAGATGAAATTAGTAACCTAACAGAAAGTAATATCAGGGGCTTTCGTGATTATGATCAAGATGGATTTGAAGACCTATTAGTTACAGAAGGTATTGCTGAAAATACAAATTTTCGCATTTTCTATGGTGCTCCAAATTTAAATGAAATTGTATCTATAAGTTACAACACTACTTTTCCTAGCATCTTATCTCCTGCTAGTAATCATGGTGATGTACTCATTGCGATGAGCCTTACTGATAATGAAATTATCAATTCTTTCGAAGTAGAAACATTTCAAATCGATCCTCTGACTAGGGGTGAAGAGGTCGTCAATACAAATACTATTACATTTTCATTTCCCATAGTTAATAGAACATTTCGCAACAACTCTAATTTCTATTCTGTAGACTTAAATGGTGATGGTCTCGATGAAATTTATTCTCCTGCGATTAATTCTTCTATCAATAATGAAAGTTATGCATTAATAGCCACTGCAAATGGCTATGAAGAAGCCCAATTAATCGACATCGATAATCTTCCATTCAATATGAATTTTATCCCAATAGGTGACATAGATGATGATGGAAACATTGATTTTCTCAGTGAACCTAGTAACTTCTTTTTTGAAGGTACTCAATCCGTTATTTCCATAAGCTATGGTGGAGGAATTCTAACCAATGGATTTAATGTTGATGAGCAAGTCTCCTTAGGTAATTTTGACCAATTCTTAATACGCAGAGAAAATATTGTCAATGGCAATTTCACTCGATTCGGTGATTTTAATGGAGATGGGGTAGATGATTTTCAAGTGGCTATCACCAATGATTCTGAAAGGGGGCAAAGAAATTATTTTGGAAGCACAGAAAGGCAATTCTTTAACAATGAAACTCTTTTATATCCAAATAGTGTTTTTGGACGGACTCCCACCTATCTAGAAAATGAAAACTTAGGGGATTTAAACAATGATCAAGTAGATGATTTTGTATTCTTATATGAAGATCGTTTCGAAGTCTATTATGGAGGAGCTTTCAGCTCAATTCCGAATTTTGTCAACTACTCAACTGGTTCCTATCAAGAAATGGAAATTGGTGATTTCAACGGAGATGGATTAAAGGATATTGCAGTGGTAGAAACTGAAAGCAATAATAGCTCCAGCCAATCACCTAAGGTAAATTTCTATTTTGGATCACCTTCTTTTAATGGACTTATAGATCATACTTTACAAAAAGCGGATATTAACCCAACTTTCTTTACAGATCCTAATTCCCTTCAAAACATTTCCGCAACCAATATCGGAGATATCAATAATGATGGCATTGAAGATTTATTATTTTTATTACAAGACCAATACGAAGCATACATTTATTATGGAGGATCACAAATCTCTGTCTCACCTGATGCTTTAATCCCCAATTTAGATGCTAATTTCGGTATCAATGGACTAGGCAATGGATCTCAATTAAATAGGGCTCAAAAATTGGGGGACATCAATGGGGATGGGATTGATGATTTTGCAATTGCCGATCTATTTAGAGCAATCCCTATAAGGGACGATAACGACAATATCCTATCTACTAATCAAATCGGTGGTATTGTCATGGTCTTTTTTGGATCTAATTCAGAAATCTCTTCCCCTAGCGAAATTCTATTCTTAGATGACGCAACACAAGAAATGCAAATAGGGTTTGGTCTCAATATGACGAATGGAGATTTTAATGGAGATGGATTGAATGACTTAATAATTACACCCCTAAGAACTCGTAACAATGGTAACAGTGTAGACCCTAATGCAAGTGAAGATAGCTTTTTTATCTATTATGGAGGCACAAGCTTTGATAACGTAGCAGATCTTAGTTTTCCTATTCCAGCTGCCCCCTTTGGCATTAACTCACAACTAAATATTAGTGAACTACTAGGAGAAATAAATACAATTCCAGATTTAAATAATGATGGAGCAGATGAAATTATATTTATTCCTACTAGAAATAGTAATGCGATTCTTTTATTAGGGGGTGAGCAGTTAAATACTCAAAATATACCCAGTGCTATTTTACAAAGTCCTAATAATAACTTCTCACTTTCACATGATAATATTAGGTCTAGTCGAACCCTTAAAGGATCAATAGGTGATTATAACAATGACGGAATAGTTGAAATGATCCTTCCCCAAAGGTTTGATTTTAATTATCGAAATATACCACTATATACTTTCCCGCTTCAAAATCCTTTGTTAGCGACACAACAAGTTTCTTTTGAACCAATAGAAGATCGGCAATTTAACCCAGAACCGGAGGTAATTGAACTAGTTGCATCTGCATCTTCCCAACTTCCTGTCACTTTTACCTTGGTAGATGGTCCTGCAGTATTGGAAAATGACCAATTGACCATAAATGGATTAGGTAAAGTAATTGTGGAGGCACGTCAGGTAGGAAACACAGAATTCATCAATCCAAGCCCAATAGTTCGACAATCATTTGAAATTACGAAAGCAGATCAAACCATCACTTTTGAAGAAATTCAAAATATCCCTTTTGATGCCAGTGCATTTGAAATGATAGCAACTACTACTTCAGGATTACCAGTAACAATTGATGTAATTGAAGGCCCAGCAACAATCACTAATAGCATGATTACTGTAGTAGGAACTGGAGAGGTAACTTTAGAGGCAAAGCAAGCAGGAAATGAAAATTACAATGCTGCTAGTGCTATCAGGCAAACATTCAGTGTCGTAAAAGCAACGCAGACTATTACATTTGAAGAAATCCAAAACCTCGTTTTTGGGACTAGTCCTTTAAACTTGGAGACTAGTGCTTCATCTTCTTTACCTGTAATTCTTACAGTAATAGATGGCCCTGCTCAAATAGTTAATAATATCCTAACCATCACAGCTGCTGGTGAAGTGATTTTGGAAGCGACCCAAGCCGGTAATGACAACTATAATGCAGCGCCTGCTATCAGGCAAACTTTTACGGTAGATAAAGCAGATCAGGGTATCTCTATACAAGAAATACAAGATAGGATTTTCGGAGGGCAACCCATCGACCTAGATGCAAGCGCCTCCTCTTCATTGCCTGTAACTATCACAGTTGTAGAAGGGCCTGCCACTGTTGACGGCATGATCCTTTCCTTAAACGGGGCTGGGAATATCACTTTAGAAGCGACCCAAGCCGGCAATGACAACTATAATGCAGCGCCTGCTATCAGGCAGACTTTTACGGTAGGGAGGGCTGACCAGGTCATAAGTTTTGAAATAGTTCCAGATCTCATTTTCGGTCAAGCACCCTTAATATTAGTTTCTACTACTTCTAACTTACCAGTAACTCTCTCCATTATAGAAGGGCCTGCTGAATTAATTGACAATGTGTTGACAATAACTGGTGCTGGCAATGTCACAATAGAAGCTAGTCAGTCTGGAAATGAAAACTTCAACATTGCTCCTGTAATCAGGCAAACTTTTACTGTCGAGAAGGCAAATCAAAACATTGCTGTTGAAGAAATAGGGAATAAACTATCAAGCGATGATCCATTTGAAATTCTTGCCAGTACTACCTCTAATTTAGATCTTGATTTAGAAATAGTCTCGGGTCCCGCCACATTAGATGGGAACATTCTAAGCTTAACAGGAAATGCAGGGACGGTAATATTTCGTGTAACTCAAAATGGAAATAAAAATTACAATGCTGCAGAGCCTGTTGAAAGGTCTTTTGAGGTTGCGGTAGTCTCAAGTACTTCGAATATTGAGGAATTTGGTCAAATGAAAGTTTACCCTAATCCAGTCATTAATCAATTAACTTTAGACACTAGTGGGCTAGGAAGAGAAGGAATAGAAAGTATTAGTTTTTATAATTTGTCAGGTAGGTTAGTAAATGAGGTGACAGAAATTAGTAATCAATTTGGCCTAATACAATTTAACACTTATGCTTTACAAAATGGAGTATATATTGTACTTGTTGAAACTAAAAATAAGACTTATCAAACTAGAATAGTTAAATAGTATCAGGTTATAAAAACACCCTATAAATTCTTGAGATTATAGGGTGTTTTCAATTTAATCCCTAAGGGATATTAATTCCCCTGGCCGGGCGCCCCGACACTTGAGTCGATCATTAAATTATTGCCCATAGATACCCCGTACCCTTGGGTCGGGGTTGGTTCATCTAAAAGATTTAAAAGCATTTGTAAGTTCCCAATCAGCTTCTAAACTCTCAATAAAACCAAAGAATAAGCTACACCTCCTCTAAGAATGCGCGCCCGAGATAGCAGCGGCATCCTTTTTTGCCTTTTTCTGGCAAAAAAGATATAGCGGATAGCTCGTTAAGACGCCCAATTTTTTTTAAATGCGTTTGCCCTGACTATTTGATTTAATCATAGTGTTTATAGGAGTTTATGCAGCATTCCTTTTTTCCAATAGAAGGGTGGGACAGGAACATGTTAAAGAAGGGACTAAAATCATGGCAGTATTTAACCCGAATGATGGAATAGAAATTTGATACAAACCATAACCAACAGTCATTTAGCCACTTAAATCCTAATTTCCTACTCACCATAATGGAGACTATGTCTGCGTTGCAAATCAGAATTTAAGCAGCTATCTAACAGCCATTTATGATTTCCTCTTAAAAGTCTAATGCATCATTCGGGTTAAAGGTAGGGGTTGAACGATATGCAGAACTATTTGAAGGTTTTGTTCAGTATCACAGTAAAATCAATGCTGAATTCCGTGCACAATTAGATGAAGGTGTTATCCCAGATTTTAGTCAAACCTATTATTTGGAACCTCAACACCCAGTAGAAGTAATTAATTACTTATTAACTAATAAAAGTTATCGCTTTTTTACGATAGACCTATATATACCTCTTACACAGTATGCTAGTGGAACCATACAAAGACTAATGTCTGCAGAAAGGAAATTTGTCTCTGTTTCAGAAAATTATATGAGCCTTTGCCCTCAAAGAAAAGACCTAATTACGAGCAAACATACAATCAGCAAAAAGTATATGATGAACGTTATTATCACTATATGCAATTTTGTAAAGACATTTGTCCCCGATTGACGAGACAAGCAAAGGAAATTGGCAAAACAGTCAATGGTTTAAACCTTTAAACCATTATTCTTTTGTTAAATCAAAAGTATCGATCTTATAGCCTCCCTTAAGTTGTTTAATCAACATGTATACTCTATGTGAACCTCCTTTGTGAGAATATTTTCCAAGTACGTACATTAAACCTTCGGGAGAACTGCCATTGTGTATTTTATTGAATTGGACAGGGGGATACTTAGAGAAAAAATTTCTCAAGATCACTTCTGCTTGTTTTTTGCTATAGTTTTCTTTTTCACCATCTATCTTCAATTCTACTACATCATTGAAGAAATTAGTTAATTCTTTAGCACTTCCAGTATTTAAGGCAATACTAATGTTATCAACCACATCTTTATCTTGGGCTTTCAAAACAAACGAGCTCAAAAACAAAGGCATTATCAATATTAAAAATGTACGATTCATTTTCATAATTTTAAAATTACTAAAGTTTCAACAAAATATATGTCACAACTATTTCAAAGTACTGAATTCTAACGTTGAAATGCCGTAGAATGTCTTTGAAATGGGAAATAAACTTTGTTGACCATTAGCCTACTTATTCTTTGGTAAGATTCAATGTATCTATCAGATAGTTCCCATCAAATTCTTTAATCAATATATTTACTCTATGTTTTCCGTTTTTATGCGTGTATTCCCCCAATACATATACTAAACCTTCTGGAGAACTCCCTTTGTGGATTCTTTCGAATTGAAAGGGTGGGTATTTAGAAAAAAAGTTTCTCATTACAACTTCTGCTTGTCTTTTACTATAATTTTCTTGCTCTCCATCTATCTTCAATTCTACTGCCTCACTAAAAAAGCTACTTAATTCTTTAGAGCTACCAGAGTTCATTGCAATACTGATGTTATCCATTACGTCTTTATTTTGAGCATTTGCCAAAAAGAGGCATAAAAAAAGACAGGATATTATAATTAATGTTCTATAATTCATGCTTATTATCTTAAAATCACAAAATGATTGATCGAAAATTGTGCCATAAGTAACCAAAATGGAATTTTTATATGGACCTATCTGTCAATTTGATACACTTCTATGGATATTTTGAGCTTATATTTGCGCCATGAATAAAAAAGTAATCCTGATCATACTTGATGGCTGGGGAATAGCCACTGATAAATCCGTGTCAGCAATTGACAAAGCAAAAACTCCGTTCATGAATAGTTTAAATGGGAACTATCCACAATCAAGGTTAGAAGCTTCTGGTCTAGCAGTTGGTCTACCTGCAGGACAAATGGGAAATTCCGAAGTTGGCCACATGAATATTGGAGCAGGCAGGATTGTTTATCAGGATTTAGTAAAAATTAATAAAGCCGTTGAAGAAAAGACTTTAGCCGATAATGAAACTCTTCAGCAGGCAATTTCTTACGCAAAAAATAATGATAAGTCAATCCATTTTATGGGTTTACTATCTGATGGGGGAGTTCATTCTCATATCAACCATTTAAAAGGTTTATGTACTGCATGTAGTGATTCTGGTGTTGAAAAAGTTTTTATCCATGCTTTTACAGACGGGAGAGATACAGACCCGAAAGGCGGGTTAAATTATTTAAAGGATTTGCAAACTCACTTGGGGCAATCTACAGGCCAAGTGGCTTCAATAACTGGTCGCTATTATGCAATGGATAGAGACAATAGATGGGAAAGGGTTAAATTGGCTTATGATGCAATGGTACATGGCACTGGAAAAAATACAAATGATTTGTTAGCGGCAGTTGCTGACTCATATAATGAAGGAGTTACTGATGAATTTATTAAACCAATTATTCAAGTAGATCAAGAGAATAAGCCAGTTGCTACCATTAGTGAAGGGGATGTAGTTATGTGCTTTAATTTTAGAACGGATAGAGGTCGTCAAATTACAAAAGCACTTACCCAAGAAGATTTCCCAGAACAGAACATGGAAAAATTATCTTTGGAATATCTTACCATGACCAATTATGATGATACTTTCAAAGGGGTGAAGGTATTATTTGACAAAGATAACCTATCCAACACTTTGGGTGAAGTGTTATCTAAAAATGGAAAAACGCAGATAAGGATAGCAGAAACTGAAAAGTACCCACACGTAACTTTTTTCTTTTCTGGTGGTAAGGAAGACGAATTTGAAGGAGAGAGAAGATTACTTTGCCCCTCTCCAAAAGTTGCAACTTATGATTTGAAGCCCGAAATGAGCGCTGAAGACATCAGAGATAAAATTATTCCAGAGTTAGAAAATCAAAACACCGATTTTATCTGTTTAAATTTCGCTAACCCAGATATGGTTGGCCATACTGGTGTTTTTGAAGCTGCTGTAAAAGCATGCGAAACTGCAGATCAATGTGCTCAAGCAGTTGTCCATGCTGCACTTAAAAATAATTATACAAGTATAATCATCGCAGATCACGGAAATAGTGATGTCATGATTAATAATGATGGATCGCCTAATACAGCTCATACAACTAATTTAGTGCCTTGTATTTTAGTAGATAGGAATTATGAAGGAACTTTAAAAGATGGGAAACTAGGTGACCTAGCACCCACTATTTGCAAATTAATTGGTGTTCCAATTCCCTCAGAAATGACTGGTAATATTTTGATAGATTAATACATGAAATACCTCTTTTTCTTTTTACTCTTTTCAATTCTCTCTATCGGTTGCCAACAACGACCTGATGAAGGAAAGTTGATTGGTAATTACTATGAGATAGGATCATTACTGAATTCTGCTGTAAATGGGTATTCTAATTATCCAATATCAGTTAAAAAGACTGTGGTTATCGATCAACGGAAAGAGGAACAAAGTTTTTCTTTGGATGTAACAGGATTGAAAAAAGAGACAGAAATGTTAAATATGCTGGACATCAACCAATCAGGTTTGGTGGGAGCATATCTTGAAGAAAAAGAGGGAAACATTACGAAGTACCGTCTGAGGGATCAAGAAAAACAAACGGGTATTATTCAACTGACAATAGAAGAAAACAAGAACACCAAAAAAATATCAGGTTTATTCAAGGAAGAAAACAGTCTGTATTTTAGTACACGCGAATTTGATGTACTGATTGAGAAAAATCTACTTAAATCATATCATATCACAGGAGCTCAAAAAATGATGTTTAAAGATACTGTATCGTTTTCCATCGATTTAGCAATCAAAGACTAAGAATGGCAGCTAAGAAAAAATTAAAAGAAGAAGAGAAAAGAAAATTAAATAAGAAAAACTTAAAGAAAGTTTTAAAGCTATTCTCTTACACACTACCTTATAAAGGAAAATTTATGGTTGGGTTAATTTTTCTAGCTGTAGGAAGTGTAGCAATGATGGGCTTTCCATTACTTGCTGGAAAGATGATAGATGTGGCACAAGGGAAAGCATTCTATATATTTGATACAGTAAGTTCCATAGCTTTCGCATTAATCACTGTCATATTATTTCAAGGCTTCATTGCTTTTTTTAGAGTTTATTTATTCTCAGTCGTAAGTGAAAAGTCAATGGCCGACTTAAGATTTGATCTTTACAATCATATGGTTCTACTACCTATGAAGTTCTATGATGAGAATAGAACGGGTGAATTAATGAGTAGAATATCTTCAGACGTTTCTACTTTGCAAAGCACTTTTACAACAACGTTGGCAGAACTAATAAGACAAATTATCACCCTAGTTGTCGGCATTGCCATTATAGTATTACTTGCTCCAAAGCTTACGGTTTTCATGTTAGCCATTTTTCCTTTAATGATTGCTGGCGCATTAGTTTTTGGTAGACTTATTAGAAAACAAACTAAAAAAACACAAGACGAATTAGCTAAAACAAATGTTATTGTAGAGGAGACCTTACAAGCTATTAATACAGTAAAGTCTTTTACCGGTGAGATTTTTGAACTGAAAAGATATAGAACTACTCTATCAAACACTGTGGCAATTGCAATTAAAGCATCTTTATACAGATCAGGATTTATAGCTTATATGATACCGGCCTCTTTTGGGGTATTTGCTGCTGTAATGTGGTACGGAGCGTCACAATTACAATCTGGCGAGTTAGATCCAGGTAGTCTAATTTCTTTCGTATTAATTATGGGTTTTGTGGGAGGCTCAATTGCAGGCTTAGGAAGCCTTTTCACACAAATTCAAAGTGCTATTGGTTCATCTGAGAGGATTCTTGAAATCATGGATGAAGAAACTGAAAAAGGTCTTCAAAAAAATGATGACATTATGCCTTTAGAAGGTAATATAGATTTTGATTCTGTCACATTCTCATATCCCTCACGGAAAGATTTTACTGTATTAAAAAACTTAGATATTCGTATCAAGCAAGGTGAGAAAATTGCTTTGGCTGGGAAAAGTGGTGCTGGTAAATCAACAATTGCCCAATTACTACAAAACTTTTATCAAATAGAAGAAGGTAAAGTATTAATTGATGGGATAGAAGCAAGTAAGGTTGGATTAAAAAGACTTAGAGGAAACATTGGTATTGTACCGCAAGAAGTGATTCTTTTTGGTGGAAGTATCAGGGAAAACATTCTTTATGGAAAAGCAGGGGCTACTGACGAAGAAATTAAACAGGCAGCCATGAAAGCAAATGCTTGGCAATTTATAGAAACCTTTCCTGAGGGCATGGACACCCTGGTAGGTGAAAGAGGTGTTAAACTTTCTGGAGGTCAGAAACAACGAGTTGCTATCGCAAGAGCGATCCTTAAAGACCCTGCTATACTGATCCTAGACGAGGCAACTAGTTCGCTAGATGCTGAATCGGAACATTTGGTTCAGCAAGCACTTGAAAACCTGATGCAAGGTAGGACTACTTTAATCATTGCGCATAGGTTAGCAACTATTAGATCTGCCGATAAAATCTTGATTTTAGATGATGGTCACATAGCAGAATCAGGAACACATGACGAATTAGTTAGTATTCCTGATGGAAAATATAGTAATTTAGTGAAATTACAAATGGATGGATTTAACAGTTAAAGGGGGGTTCTTACGGGTCAACGTTACTAAATCATAAAATAATTGGGTCATTTCTACATAACGAATTAATTAATTAGATAATTACATTCCATTATTGAAATATTATTATTTATTTTGTCCGTTGAAGCGATTTCATGATTATATCACATTCTAGAAAACTAGAAGCAAACGAAACTCTATAAATATGCTTTTATCCATGCTGGATGGGGAAAACGAGCTCATCTTATTTGGTGTCTTTGGGGCAGTCATCGTATTATTCTTACTAGTGGATTTAGGTGTCTTTCATAAAAAACATCACAAGATCAGTCAGAAAGAGGCTTTGATGCAATCTATCTTTTGGGTAGCTGTTTCGTCAACTTATGGTTTAATTATCTATTTGTATGGAGGTGGGACAGATAATGCAATTGAATTCTTTTCTGCATATGTCACCGAGAAAGCGTTATCTGTAGACAATATATTCGTAATCCTCCTGATACTACGCTACTTTAATGTAAAAGAAGAGTATTATCATAACATCCTTTTCTGGGGTATTCTAGGAGCTATCGTATTTAGAGCTATTTTTATATTTGTTGGGGGACTATTAATTGCAAAATTTGGTTGGATCCTCTTTTTCTTTGGCCTTTTCCTATTGTACTCTGGCATTAAAATCTTCAATGAAGATGAAGAAGATGAATATGAACCTGAGAAAAATTTCTTGTTCAAATACGCTAAGAAAGTTCTTCCTCTGACAAAAAGTGATTATGATGGTAAGTTTTACATTAAAAGAATGGGGAAACGATTCTTTACTCCACTCTTTATTGTTATTTTACTCATAGAATCTACTGATTTGATTTTTGCAGTAGACTCCATTCCTGCAGCCTTTGCTATTACTAGAAACGAATTTATTATCTATACGTCAAATATATTTGCTGTAATGGGGCTAAGAGCTATGTTCTTCTTACTGGCTAATGTATTGGATAAATTCTACCTTTTACAAAAAGGACTGTCGATTGTGTTAATATTCATTGGCGCTAAAATGCTACTAGAAGCAGACTGGACCAAAGATTTCCTAAACTATTCTCTTGAAATAGAAGCAATTCATATTTCTCCTTTCATATCTTTTGGAGTAATTATGGCTACTTTAACTGCATCTATTGTTCTCTCACTAATATTCCCTAAGAAAGAAATTGCTTAATATTTAGTTCTTTACCACTAGCAGACAACTAAATTTTAAATTTAGGAAAAATGTCTTCTGTGTCAATTTAAATAAGGGTTTTTCCTTATTCTGAAAAACATCGTTCCATGGCGATCCTCTAGAATTGAGTATACCTAAAATTAGAGATTTTCTGCGTCGGCAGTCCGATTCATTTTTTCCATGCCGCGGGGGCGGCCCCCTGAAAAAACGCAACCGCGCGGTGGTCACCAAAAAAATCTACAAGGCCGCTTGGCGACCAAAAACAACATGGTATGTCAGCCCTTCGATTGATTTATAGGGGGTGTTTTTGAACTTCAGAAATAATCTCTGATTAAACGATATCAAGAACAGTTTTTCTTCAATTTCAGTTTTACTTGGATGCCAGTAATAAGTAATTAACTCTTATTTATCAGTCTATCCAATTAATAGAAAAGATTTTAAAGGTTTACAGAATATCTATTCCTAAAAAATTAGGATTGCTCCTATATTTATAGGATTATTACTAAAAAATCAGGAGGATGAACGAATTAACGAAAGCAGAAGAGCAAATCATGCGAATAGTTTGGAAGCATGAAAAAATTTTCATTAAAGATTTAGTAGACAAACTACCGAACCCAAAACCTGCATATAATACCGTTGGGACTTTCTTGAAAATATTAGAAAAAAAAGGATTTGTAAGTAGAAAAAAATATGGAAATACATTCGAGTATTCTCCTCTAATTCAAAAATCCAAGTATACCAGTTTTATCATGAAAGGCTTTATCTCTAAGTATTTCGAAGGATCTGTTGAGCATATGTTATCTCATTTTGTCAACAATAAGGATATTGACTTGAAAACCTTCGAAGAATTTACTGAAAAACTAAAAGGCAAAGAATAATGAATTATCTATTCCAATCTTCATTGTGTATCATCACTTTTTATGTCTTCTATCTCATTTTATTGAAAGGGGATAAAATGTTTAACATACAAAGGGTATACTTAATTGGAGCATTAGCTCTTTCTATACTCATTCCTTTAATAGGAATTATTTGGGATTCTTCCCTTCCCGAAAACAACACAATACCTTTCATTAATGGGAGTTTTGTGATTATTGATCAAGTGTCTTCAGCTACTATTGCCCAAGAAAGTACTTTCAACTGGTCATGGTCATACACATTCACTAGTGTCTATTTCTTAGGTGTCATCTATTTTGCTTGGAGATTTAGCACAAGACTATACACTATATTAAAAACGATTTCTACAGGTGAAATTCAAAAAGAAGGGAATTATCAAATTGTTTTAACAGAGAAAAATACACCCTTAGCTTCATTTTACCATTTCATATTCCTAAATAAGTCACATTTAAAAAATAAGGATATCAACTTAATCTTAACTCACGAGAAAAAACATGTAGATGATTTGCATACCATAGATGTACTTATAACTGAGGTTTTTAAGATATTCTTTTGGTTTAACCCTATTATCTATTTCTACAGTCAGTCCATTAAAGCAGTGCATGAATTTATTTGTGATGAAGCAGTTGTGAAACAAAATTCTCTCACACAATACGAACAAGTGTTAATCCATTCATTTTTTCAAAAAGCCAACTTAAGCTTATTAAGTCAATTCAACGAAATATCAATTAAAAACAGAATAAACATGATGAACAAATCTAAATCAAAAGGCTTTTTCTCTAAGGTTAAATCTTTTAAAACCTCACTGGCAATCCCCGTTATATTATTATTGGTATTAGCTTGCAATCAAGAAAATCTTCCTACTGTTAGTGAAAGAATGATTTCTGGTGTAATTACAAATAGTGAAGGCAAAGCACTACCAGGTACTAACATAGTTGCTGCTGGGACTGAAATTGGTACTATTTCTGACCTACAAGGAAGGTACAAATTAACAGTCCCTGGAAGTATTCAATCTCTAACATTTTCTTTTATTGGATTCCATTCACAAGAAATATCTATTGAAAAAAATCCTGCAATTAATGTTACGTTAATAGCTGATCCTGAAGCAGACCTTACTCCTCCTGAGCCTAATTTTCAAGTGAGTACGGTTTATTCTAACGTAGGTGAAAAATCTGTCATGAGTGGCAAAGTGTTTGATTTGGATGGCGAGCCACTTGAGGATATTAAAATCATTCAGTACACTAAAAATAAAGAGAAAATTATAAACACTTCCGGTAGTAACGGTGAATATTCTATAGAGTTAATAAATGATTCACGATTCGTGATTTTTCAAAAAAGTAAAGAAGAAATAGTGGTTAAGATGGCCAAAGAGACATTTAAGGATTAATAACCCTTTCTTTTACAACTACTCTTCCCTTTAAAATAAAATGGAGTATCTCAATTTTGAGATACTCCATTTTATTTTATTTCACTGCATTAAGGGCAGCCTCATAATCTGGCTCTTGAACTATATCAGGAACTAGTTCTGTATGAGTTACTTTTCCTTCTTTATCCACTACCACTATGGCTCTTGCAGTTAAACCTGCTAAAGGCCCATCTTGCATCAGCACACCATAGGCCTTTTCAAACTGCTGATCCTTTTTAAAAGCAGACAATCCCTCTACATTATCAATTCCTTCTGCTCCGCAAAATCTAGAAAATGCGAAAGGTAGGTCATTTGAAACACAAACAATTGCAGTATCTTTTATTTGAGAAGCACGCTCATTGAATTTTCTAGTAGAGGCTGCACATACTCCCGTATCAACACTTGGATAAATATTTAGAATAAGATTCTTGCCTTGATAATCCGCAAGCGTAGTTGCAGATAAATCTGTCTTTGTTAAATTAAAATCTGGAGCTTTACTCCCTACTGCTGGAAGTTCACCAATTGTATTTACAGGACTTCCTTTAAAAGTAATTTTAGCCATAAGTCTAATAATATTGTTAGTCTATTTAGATAACCAAGAACGCTGTTTTTTGTTAATCTGTTCATTCAATTTTTGTTTTTATTTGAAAAACAGCCTGTTTTAACTTTTGCTATGCATTAGGTTTTTTAAGAGAGAGCCTTAAATAGCAGTTAGATAGTTGTTTAAATTTTTATTTGCCACGCAAACATTGTCTCCATTATGGTGAATAGGAATTAGGATTTAAATGACTAGATGATGTTTGAAGAATCTTCATGAGGGCATGCTGCTGACTAAGTAAAGTGCAGTAATCTGGGTAGTTACAATGAAGATACATAACATCTTTATGATGATTCAACAAGCTTGTGTTGACTGCTTCTTTTGAAGTAATTTATAGTTGTGATAGGCTTCAAATACATAATCTGGATTAAATTGCTAGAAAATCCTGCTCATGATACATTTAATTGATTTAAACTTTCTTGGAATCCAAAAAGCGATTGGATCTTATCTTATTGAAACATCTAAGGGGCCAGTATTAATAGAAACTGGCCCATATAGTACATTTCAAACACTTTCCAAAGGGATTGAAAGTGCTGGTTATAAAGTCAGTGATATACAGCATGTCTTACTCACTCACATTCATTTAGATCATGCTGGATCTGCATGGGCATTTGCAGAACATGGAGCTAAAATTTATGTGCATCCTTTTGGTTCAAAAAATATGGAAGACCCAAGCAGGCTAATGGAATCTGCCACAAGAATTTATGGTGATGAAATGGACAGACTTTGGGGAACTATGAAGTCAATAAATCAAGATCAATTAATTAGTGTCACAGATGGCCAAACTTTAGATTTTGAAAATATTCAAATAAAGGCTTGGTTTACGCCTGGCCATGCAAAACACCATATCGCATGGCAATTAGGAGATGTTGTCTTTACTGGGGATGTAGCAGGTGTTAAAATAGGTGAGGGGCCTGTAGTTCCACCATGCCCACCACCAGATATTAATTTAGAAGACTGGTTAGCTTCTATTCAAATTTTAAAGAATCTCAAACCAAATAAATTATACTTAACACACTATGACAATTTGACCAATGTAGAAGAGCACTTAAATCACTTAGCTGACATTTTACACGATTGGGCGCATTGGATAAAAGTCAAATGGGAAAGTGGTCAGAGTGCGGAAGAAATTACCCCACAGTTTATGGAATATACTGCTTCTCAATTAAGAAAGAAAGGGGTAGATGAGCAAGGGATTAAAATTTACGAAGCAGCTAACCCAAGCTGGATGAGCGTTGCAGGCCTTATTAGATACTGGAAAAAGAAAAGTGAGCAAGTTTAATGAGCTATCTAGAAGGAACTATCAAACAGTTTAAGTATTACGAGCTGTTGGGGACTCAAACGTTAGAAAGAATTGATGAAAAAGATTTGTTACACATATTTGGTAAGGAAAATAATAATCTTGCCATGATTGTGAAACACATCGCTGGAAATATGATTTCCAGATTCACTGATTTTTTAACAAGTGATGGAGAAAAAGACTGGAGAAATCGTGATGCTGAATTTGCCAACGATCTCCAATCAAAAAAGAAAGTGATCGAGCTATGGCAAAAAGGCTGGGCTACCTTTTATCAGGCTGTAACGCCCCTATCCGAAAACGACATCCATCAAATAGTCTATATTAGAAATCAAGGTCATACAGTGCAAGAAGCAATTAATCGGCAATTGGCTCATTATGCTTACCATATAGGACAAATGGTGTTTATTGGTAAAATGATCTTGCAAGAAGATTGGGAATCCTTGTCCATTCCTTTAGGCAATTCAGCAAGTTATAATGAAGGCAAGTTTTCTAAGGACAAAGCAAAAGAACACTTTACAGATGATTTTTTAGACCAATAATTAGCATGCAGTATCAAGAAATAGAGTCACAAGAAGCACTAAAGTCTTTACTAAAAGACAATCCATTTATCAAACACAAGGCGTTTCAGGGTTTAGATTTCATTCCATTTGAAGGGCTCATTAAGAACAAAAAATTCCACGATTGCCTTTTTATGGGATGCAATTTAAGCAGTGAGTTCAAGGAACAGCTTGACAGTGATAATTATATCTTCCCTCTATTTAAAACAACCTTTAAACTGTATCCAAACAAACTATATACTGGAGATTCGCTCTTTGATAATTATCAATTAGGAGATCCTAATAGTTATAAAAACACTTATGACAAAAAAGTATATGATCATTTCACAGAAACAAATTTCTTTAAAGCGAACATAAAAGAAACATTAGGCAGGGCATTGCACGATCATTCCATTGCGGATGCAATGAATGATTTTTTAGCAACGAAAGACGAGAAAAAAGTAATTGGGATGATGGGTGGACACAACTTATCACGAAATGACCCGAGTTATCAAAAAGTAGCCCATATTTCAAGAGAACTTACAATAGATGGTTATTTAATGATCTCAGGTGGAGGTCCAGGAGCCATGGAAGCCACACACTTGGGTGCATGGTTTGCTGATAAGACCGCCAAAGAATTAGATGAAGCAATTACTATACTAAAAGAAGCTCCCTCCTACAAAGATGAACAATGGCTAGAAATGTGTATGAGGGTACTAGATAAATACCCAACAACGAATCATCAAAGTTTAGGCATTCCAACTTGGCTTTATGGACATGAACCTCCAACTCCTTTTGCAACACATATTGCGAAATTTTTCGATAACAGTATTAGAGAAGATGCCATCCTAACGATTGCTAAAGGTGGGTTAATTTTTGCCCCTGGAAGTGCAGGAACTATTCAGGAAATATTTCAAGACGCTACTCAAAACCATTACTTGACTTTGGGGTATGCAAGCCCTATGATTTTTTTCGGAGAGAATTATTGGACTAAAGAGAGGCCTGTTTATCCTTTATTAAAAGAGTTGAATGAAGCAGGAAAGTATAAAAATTTGTTATTGACAATCACCGATCATCAATCCGAAATCAAGGAAGCATTACTTAATTTTTACCCAGAAGAAGAATGGGGCAATATCTCTTAAAGGTATTCAACTATTACACATTAACTCCATTCACCCGGTTGGTAGACGGGTAAATGATTTACAGGATATGCTTTCACAGAAACATATTCCTCACTAAAAATTCAATCTGAAAACCGAAAGGGTTAATACTCATAGAACGGCTGTCAATTAATAGCTCTTATGAAATGAACCAAACCCAACCTGGATTATCTGGTATTTCGTAAATAATTGATTCGATTATCTTTTAGTGGCATCGAGTTAAGAAGCATTTTTTTGGGGGCTGAACCAGGCTTTCGGATATATCTTTTTCTTATCAGAAAAAGGATGCCTCCTCTATCCCTGCCCCAGATTATGTTTTTTTGTATTAGCTAATAGCGTGAGGGATGCTTTTAGGAAATAACATTCTATAGGGATTAGATCAATACAAATTTCCCACCTGAGGGAATATCCTCAAGCCACTCCGGAGGCCCCATGTGCTGATTTTGATAATCTTCAAGAAAATCTCTTGTTTCATCCGAAAGTAGATCACTCATTTCTTCCACTACTTCCCCACTGACAAGATATGGTGCTTGTAAATCAGACAAGTTTTCACCTTCACAAAGTGCGTTGATCTGGTAATTAAGTAATTCTTCTTTTGGCTTACCAGAAACTACACATTTAGAAAGAACTGGGGATTGCTTCATGTGCGGGCTGTATAAAACCTTGCTTTCATAGTAGGTTACCATACTTTTCAAAGACTCTTTAGACAGTTCATTTTTGATTCTTTCGGCACAATTAAGGCATATAGCACATTCAAAGAGTACATCCTTAGCGGTAAAATTAGGATATTGTCTAATCGCCTTTTCAATCACATAAAAAACACCCGGTTCTAATAGGTTTCTTTCACAATCTAGACATTTGTCAAAGGGAGCACCAGTATTCATAGAGTAAAACTCATCAGGAATTTTATTAGCTGTGTCGTCTGATTCGCTATAAGGCATTATTTAAAATAAAATTAAGATACTTAATATTTGATCTGCAAATGTAGGGTAAGTTCAATTGCAAAAGTATCTTTTTTGATAGGAACCATAAAAATAGTATGCATGCATAACAAATTATTGCTATATTTGATCAGCCATTCAATATACTAATAATTTGGTATAATAAGAAGAGTATTGATAAAAAGCAGGGTATGAAGTTGAAAAGAGAAGAGACAGTAGATTACAATTTTAAGGTTACTTGGCATGCTATCACTAAAATGTACAATGCCTATGGTGCTCCTTTTGAGATCACAGCTTCCACCGGTTTTGTCTTATTAAACATAGACGTAGACCTCGGCACACCAGCTACAAAGATTGCCCCACTACTTGGCATGGAATCTAGAAGTTTGACAAGAATGCTGAAAACATTTGAGGAAAAAGGTTGGATTGTCAAAAAACCAGATCCAGTAGATGGTAGATCCGTCAGGATATTTTTAACTTCAGAAGGAATCAAAAAAAGGGAACTTTCTAGGTTGTCCGTTAAGGAATTTAACAAAAAAGTAAGAGAGGCAGTACCAGGAAAAGACATGAATGTGTTTTTGGATGTAGTAGCCCGAATAAATAAAATAATAGATGATAAAGAATTATTTACACAACTTAAGAACCAAATTTTAGAGAATGAACAGAACCATTAAAAAAGCAGCAGTACTAGGGTCAGGTATAATGGGCTCTCGAATTGCCTGCCATTTTGCTAACATTGGGGTTGAGGTGTTATTATTGGACATTGCGCCTAAGGAACTGACAGATGCAGAAAAGGCGAAAGGCCTAACGCTAGATCATCCTGCAATCAAAAATAAGATTGTCAACAGCTCTTTACAAACGGCTATTAAATCTAAGCCTGCTCCCTTATATGATAAAGCAGATGCTAAGCTGGTAAGCACAGGAAATTTTGATGATGATATGTCAAAAATTGCTGATGTTGACTGGATTATTGAAGTAGTAGTAGAAAACTTAGACATCAAGAAAATTGTCTTTGATCAGGTAGAGAAGTTTAGGAAACCTGGTACTTTAATTACCTCGAATACTTCTGGTATTCCTATCCACTTAATGCTTGAAGGCAGAAGTGAAGATTTTCAAAAACACTTTTGTGGAACTCACTTTTTTAACCCTCCAAGGTATTTAAGGTTATTAGAGATTATCCCAACAGAAAAAACTGATCCTGCTGTTATAGATTTCTTCATGCACTATGGAGATCTTTACTTAGGAAAAGAAACAGTTTTGTGTAAAGACACCCCTGCTTTTATTGCCAACAGAATTGGTATTTATGCCATCATGTCTGGTATGCATACCATAGAAAAAATGGGATTAACTGTAGGTGAAGTGGATAAGCTAACAGGACCAGTAATTGGCAGGGCTAAATCTGCTACCTTCAGAACCATGGATGTGGTAGGATTGGACACTACGGTAAAAGTATCTACCAACTTATATAATGGACTTCCAAATGATGAGGCAAGAGATCAATTTAAATTACCTAAGATCGTCCAAGAGCTTTATGACAAGAAATGGTGGGGAGACAAAACTAAGCAAGGATATTTCAAAAAGACTGTAGACGAAAAGGGTAAAAAGGTATTTCTTCAGTTAGACCTTAAAACCTTTGAGTATAAAGTAGGAGAAAAACCAAGTTTTGATGCACTCGGTGCCACCAAGGACATTGATGACTTGAAAAAAAGAATTCCTATCCTTGTAAATTACGATGATGAGGCAGGAGAATTTTACAGAGCTACATTTTATGATCTATTTGCTTATTGCTCTAATAGGATCCCTGAGATAGCAGATGAGCTTTATAGAATAGATTCAGCAGTTTCTGCAGGTTTTGCTTGGGAACTAGGGCCATTTGAGACATGGGATATCCTAGGCGTAAAAGAAACAGCTGAAAAGATGAAAGCTGCTGGTGTGAAAACCGCTACTTGGGTTGAAGAAATGATTGCTGGTGGTAACGACTCTTTCTACAAATTCCAAAACGGGAAAAGACATTACTATGACATCCCTAGCAAGTCTTACAAAGTGATACCAGGCACTGATGGGTTTATCTACCTTGATGGATTCAAGGAAAACAACATTGTATGGGAAAATGCAGGAGCTACACTTTATGATGTAGGCGATGATGTCTTAAACCTTGAATTTCATACAAAGATGAATTCTTTGGGTGGTGAAGTTATAGAAGGTATTAATACAGCTATTTCTAAAGCAGAAGAAAGTTATAAAGGATTGGTCATTGGAAATGAAGGCCAAAACTTCTCTGCTGGTGCTAACCTGGCCATGTTGTTTATGTTTGCTGGAGACCAGGAATATGATGAGATCAACTTAATGATAGCCCAATTCCAAAAAACCATGATGCGAACAAGGTTCTCTTCTATTCCTGTGGTAGCCGCTACTTCTGGCTTAGCATTAGGAGGTGGATGTGAGCTTTCTATGCATTGCGATGCAATTCAAGCGCACGCTGAAACTTACATGGGATTAGTAGAAGTAGGTGTAGGATTGATACCAGGCGGTGGCGGTACTAAGGAATTCGTACTGAGAGCTTCAGATCAGTTTCCTGCCATTTCACCTGAACTAAACATTCTACAAGATTATTTCATGAACATTGCAACTGCTAAGGTGGCTACCTCTGCAGCTGAAATGAAGTCTATGCAGGTTATGAAAAAGGGAGATCGTATCACCCTTAACAGAACCCGCCTTTTAGCTGATGCAAAAGAAAGAGTTTTACAATTACATGAAGCAGGTTATACACAACCAGTAGAAAGAAAAGACATCAAAGTGCTAGGTAAATCTGCTTTGGCGATGTTTGAAGCTGGTATTGGTGGAATGCAATATGGCGCTTATATTTCTGAACATGACGCACTAATTGCTAAAAAACTGGGTTATGTAATGGCAGGAGGAGATTTATCTGCAAGTACTACAGTTTCTGAGCAATACCTGCTAGACCTAGAAAGAGAAGCTTTCTTGTCATTAACAGGTGAACCGAAAACACTAGAGAGAATTCATAGTATTTTGTTCAAAGGGAAACCATTGAGAAATTAATTTAGACATTAGATGCTAAATATTAGATTTAAGATTTTAATGCTAGTTTAAAAGAAAAACAGTTTAATTATTGCACAATTTTAAAGAGCTAAATGTTTGGAAGAAAGCTAGAAACCTTAACACGAGAATTTATCCTCTAAAAAAAAGGTTTCCTGAAGATGAGAAGTTTGGATTAACATCACAAATTAGACGATCTTCTGTTTCTATTTCCTCCAATATTGCCGAGGGAAGCTCAAGAAGTTCAAATAAAGACTTCATTAGATTCCTAAGAATTGCTCTAGGCTCTTCTTTTGAACTGGAGACACAATTGATTCTTTCTTCTGATTTAAAAATAATCGAATCAAAAGAAGTTGATCAAGTAATAATTGAAATTAATGAAGTACAAAAAATGTTAAGGGGGTTAGAAAATAGATTGTCAGACTAGAAGTTTTCTTGTCTAACATCTAGGGTCTAACATCTAACATCTTAAACATAAAAAAAATGAATGCATATATAGTAGCAGGATATAGATCAGCAGTAGGTAGGGCTAAAAAAGGAGGATTCCGTTTTTACCGTCCCGATGACTTAGCTGCTGACGTAATTAAACATTTGGTTGGGTCTATAGATGGTTTCGATCCCTCTAGAGTAGATGACCTTATTGTGGGAAATGCCATCCCTGAAGCAGAACAAGGAATGCAAATGGGAAGAATGATTTCTCTTCTTTCTTTACCCATTAATGTCCCTGGAATGATTGTCAACAGGTATTGTGGATCTGGTTTAGAGGCCATTGCCTTAGCTAGTGCAAGAGTACATGCTGGAACAGCCGATTGTATTATTGCAGGTGGAACAGAGTCTATGTCACTGGTGCCAATGATGGGACATAAGACGGCATTAAACCACAATATATCGAGCAAAAACCCAGATTGGTATTTAAATATGGGGCTTACTGCAGAAGAAGTAGCTATTGATTTCAATATTAGCAGAGACGAAGCCAACGAGTTTGCCATGAAGTCTCATCAGAAGGCTACTAAATCTATTGCAGATGGGAAATTCAAAGATGAAATAGTTCCTGTTACCGTAGAAGAAGTCTACATTGAAGATAACAAACGCAAGACTAGAGAGTATGTGGTAGATACAGATGAATGTGTAAGACCGGATACAAACATGGAGGGATTAGCCAAGTTGAGACCCGCATTCAAAGCAGGTGGTCAAGTAACTGCTGGAAATTCTTCTCCCACATCAGATGGTGCTGCTTTCGTGATGGTAATGTCTGAGAAGATGGTCAAAGAACATAATTTAGAACCTATTGCCAGAATGGTTTCTTATAGCACTGCGGGTGTAGATCCAAGAATTATGGGAATAGGCCCTGTAGATGCCGTACCAAGAGCTTTAAAGCAAGCAGACTTAAAATTGAATGACATTGATCTCATTGAGTTAAATGAAGCATTTGCAGCCCAATCTATGGCCGTCATTAAAGGACTTGATATTAATACAGACATTCTTAACGTAAATGGAGGAGCCATTGCTTTAGGACACCCGCTGGGATGTACAGGAGCTAAACTATCGATCTCCTTATTTAACGAAATGAAAAGAAGAAATTCTAAATATGGAATGGTAACTGCCTGTGTAGGTGGAGGCCAAGGA
This sequence comes from uncultured Cyclobacteriaceae bacterium, assembly GCA_937958005.1. Taxonomy (GTDB): domain Bacteria; phylum Bacteroidota; class Bacteroidia; order Cytophagales; family Cyclobacteriaceae; genus JANSWY01. The sequence continues at coordinate 1,387 of CALGOB010000086.1, read as the reverse complement.
GTTGCTGGAATTTACGAAATGCTTAAGTAAAAAAGAGCTAAAATAATAGACAAAAGATTTTAGACCTGTCTTTTGCCTTTATTATTTTATCTAAAGTCTAAATAGTTAAAATACAATTTGAGGAAAGCTGCTTATGAAAATAAGTAGCTTTTTTTATTTTAATCATGTTTACCTTTTTAGCATTTTTGTAATAGACTATTGAATGAAGTTAAAAAAAGAGAATAAATAAATACCTCATATAAATTTAAAACAATGAAAAAATTAGTTATCACAGTCATTGCCTTAATTGGAGCATTCTACTCTCATGGACAAAACTCCTTTCCAATCTCAGGGAAAGTTGGGGTAGGGACTAATAGTCCAGAACAAGTGTTACATCTCTTCAAGTCTTCAGGGTCTTACTATCAGAAAATTCAATCAGGAAACAACTTTGTTGGGATAGGTCTTAATCATAGAATGCAATTTGGCCCAGTGATTCTTTTCAATGAGAACTCTAGCCTTCGTTTTGGTGCTAGTACAGATATTTCTAACACAGGTAATGCTATAAATTTCTCAGAAATTATGCGACTCACTAATGATGGTAAAATAGGTATAGGAACAACAAACCCAGATTATAAATTAACAGTAAAAGGGAAAATCCATGCAGAGGAAGTTAAGATAGATCTAAATGTTCCTGCCCCAGATTACGTTTTTGAGGATGATTATAATTTAATTTCATTAACTGAGATTAAATCTTACATAGAAGCCAATAAACATCTTCCTGAAGTTCCAAATGCAGAAGAAATGAAACATAATGGAGTCAAATTAGGAGACATGGCCATGATCCTCCTTAAAAAGATAGAGGAAATGACTTTGTACCAGATTGAATTGATGGAGGAAATTAAAAACCTGAAAACTAAAGTGGAAAACTTAGAAAAATAAAAATTAAATACATTTACTGTTATCCAAGCTGTTCTTTTAAAAAGGAACGGCTTTTTTTTCAAATAGTCAAGGTACCTTTATAATAGCAAGCAAATACAATCAGAACTAATGGCCAGCAGTCTTTAACAAATCTTAAGAACTTCATATCTCTTTTGTTTTAGTTACAAGACAAAGATCAATAAAACAAACTGCTCATATCAGTGCGAAATACTGAATTAAACAATTACGTTAATTACGTAAGAATCACACAAAGATATTACCGCTAACGTTCCATATAAATAATGTGCTGAAAATTTTTTAACAATCTGATTTCGGGATAAACTCTTCTCTCAATTAAGCACAAAAACGCGCATTGAAGCCATTTTGTTGCTTTTATCTTCAAACTAGACGGACTCTTCCTTTTTTCAGCAGCCTACCGCCACAGTGGCAAAAAGAGAAGTAAAAACCCTAGAAAGATTGAAACGGTCGG
>CALGOB010000085.1 GCA_937958005.1 uncultured Cyclobacteriaceae bacterium | reverse complement strand
CTTAAGTAGCTGTTAGTTAGTGGCTCGCACAGGATTTCGACACGTAGGAATAATAGATTATTTTGAGTATCGAAATTTGAGCAAGTCGCTAAATGATAGTTAATTAAGCTCCGTAATAAATTATTCATGAATTAATCAGGTTAGTAAAAGTCATTAGACAAATTGATCAATCAATTGAGGATTTATTCAATTATATTAACTGCAATTAGGAATTTTATCTAATAAAAACTACTTTTAGGAAATATATAGAAACATGGGTAAAAATAACTTAGGTGAGTTTGAAGAACTGGTTTTGTTAACCATTGGCATTTTACATGACCATGCTTATGGTGTTGCTATCAAGGATGACCTTGTCAATAGAACCTCCAGAAAAGTTAGTGTAGGTGCCTTGCAAACTGCTCTAAAAAGAATGGAAAAGAAAGGTTTTTTAACTTCTTCATTTGGTGAAGCAACTGCTATTAGAGGAGGCAAACGCAAGAAATATTACCGACTTACAGCGTTAGGTTCTCATGTATTGGAAGACTCCCAAAAGCTAAGGAACAGTATGTGGAATGCTATTCCATCTATCGCCCTAAAGCACTAGTGATGACTAAATTTAAATTTCCTACTTGGGTAAAATGGTTAATCAAAAGTATTATCAAAGAGGAATTTTACGAAGAAATTTCTGGGGATTTATCGGAACACTTTGCTAATAAAACAATAGATAAAAATTACTTTTTCGCTCTTTTTTGGCTCTTTACACAAATCCCTTTATTAATCAGAAGGTCACTTTTAAAGCCTATTTCTAACCCTAACTATTTATCTCTGCTAATGGTCAATACTCATTTAAAAATTAGTTTTCGAAATCTCTGGAAATTTAAAAGCTATTCATTCATTAATCTATTTGGTCTTACTTTTGGTGCTGCTGCCGCAATTATTCTCTTTTTAGCTGCAGAATTTGAAAACTCCTACGACAAGTTTCTTCCAAATTACGAACAAATCTACCGTGTTGGGGAAAATTCACCACAAATAGGAAATTACTACCAAACCAGAACCCCTTTGGCGCAAGCCTTCAAAGAAGCTTTTCCTGAAGTAATTGCCACTACTCGATTTTTTTATTTTGGCGGCTGGATAGAATCCCAAAAACAAAGTTTAGTACTTGATTTATACTTAGTAGACTCAGACTTTCCTAACATATTTGAATATGAAGTTTTGGAAGGAAATTTACACAAAGCACTTGCAGAAAAAAAACAAATTGCCCTCACTGCTTCTAAAGCCTATGAATTGTTTGGATTTGAATCTGCACTAGGAAAAACGGTTACTAGATATCCTGATAAAATAGTTTACCAAATAGCAGCCATCATTGCAGACCCTCCTGCTAATTCTTCCCTACAATTCCATGGATTAACAGCTTGGAAAAATGGGCCTAGTTACTTAAACCTGAATGAGGCAGGAAATTGGTACAACACCTTTATGAATGTTTATGTAAAATTGGGTAAAAATGCAAATCCAGATCAATTATTGGCCAAAACAACACCTTTCATTCAGAGCAATTTTCTTCCAGCGGGAAATCAGAGTAAAATAATCCTCTTACCTATTGCTAAATTGCATAGTGAAATTTCTCAAAATGATCAGTTAATTACCTTATTAACAATCATTGCTTTTTCTATCCTAACTATTGCAGGGTTTAACTTTATCAATTTAAATACCGCCCAGCTGTTAGTACGATTAAAAGAAGTAGGCATCAGAAAAGTACTGGGTGCAAACAGGCAACAAATTATCTCATTATATGTATTTGAATCTTTCATCATCACGATGCTGGCACTTTCAGTTGCTATTATTTTAGTATTTTCTTCCATACCATATATTAAAGAACTGTTTGAGATAGATCTAAATGTAGTCTGGACAAACCAATATACTACTCTCCCTATCATCCTGATTTCAGGCACTTTATATGGGTTTTTTACAGGTTTATTACCTGCAATCATGATTAGTAAAACACAAATTATTAACAGCATCAAAGGTTCTTTCAAAAACAATTCTTCAAAACAGTTGACTCAAAAAGGGTTAATTGTATTTCAGTTTATTGCTTTCACATTTCTTATCACTAGTACTCTTATCATTTGGAAACAAATAGATTTCATGAAAAATCATGAGTTAAACTTTGATAGCAAAAACACGATTATCATCAATAGCAACACTGATAATTTTAAAAACAAAAAAAATATAACAAACAAACTTCTTCATATTAAAAGTAAATTAAATAACCATATACAAGTAGCAGGAGCATCATTTTCTCGTACAGTACCTGGTAAGTATTGGGAAAATTACAATGATTTTATAGATGAAAGATTCCCGGATAAAAAAGTACGGTTAAGGCAAGCTACCGTGGACCCTGATTACTTTAAAACAATGGCAATTCAATTTATAGAAGGGGGAGATCTTCGAAAGCAAAAATATCGTCAAAATGAGGTAGATTATGCAGTACTTAATCAATCTGCAATGAATGAGTTTGGGTGGACTAATCTAGATGAGAAAGTCATTAAAGAGGACTCAGGCATTAGAAAAATAAAGATTTTAGGAGTCACTGAAGATTTTCATTATCAAGGCTTAAACCAAAAAATAGAACCTTTTATTCACTGGATAAATGATAGCCTCGTAAACAGTACCTTATCTATCAGAATACAGAACCATGAAGAAGAAACTGCAAACCCTCATGACATCATCAAATTAATTCAAAAAGATTGGAATGATTTAAATCCATTTGAACCGTTAAGTTTTGAGTTTTTAGATGACTCTTTTAACAGTCAATATAAACAACAGGAAAAACTAGGTTATTTAGTAGGGTTCTTTTCTTTTGTGGCCATCATTATCGCTTCTTTAGGACTCTATAGTCTATCAGCTTTTATGATAAGGAGAAGAAAAAAAGAAATTGGTATTAGAAAAATACTTGGAGCATCCATCACTCAACTTTATCTACTTCTGTCTAAAAGCTTCATGGCGTTGGCATTTATTGCATTACTTTTCAGTATTCCTATTATCAATACGGTAGCGGGTTATTTCTTATCAGAATTTGCATACCCAGTAACACTAGGATGGGAAATTTATCTATCTGCAGCAGTATTCTCTGCTATAATTGCCTCATTTAGTATTTCATTCAAAATCATAAAAACCAGTCTCAGCAACCCAGTCCATGAAATCAAAGATGAGTAAACTAAGAAACGGGATTCATCTTTTGTTTAAAACCTTTGCTAAATACAATCGCTTGTACAGTTACCTGATTTAAATCTTTAATTCAACTTACTCAGAGGTTTCCAGTGTAAAGCAACAGCATCATAAAGGAGACTATGGCTGCATTGCAAATAAAAAATGAACCAACCCCGACCCAAGGGTACGGGGTATCTATGGGCAATAATTTAATGATCTACTCAAGTCGGGGAATTAATATCCCTTAGGGATTCAAGCAACTATGAACAGCTATTTAGATTTCCTCTTAAGAGTCTAATCCTTTATATAAATTCAATCTAATTCTCTAGTAAGATTACTTAATATTTAATTATTTGGTAGCCAATTTGACAAAACTCTTGATTAAGATAACATTTCGAAACATCCTCACTTGATAGTAAGTTGATAGTTTTATCATGAAATTTCTATTTACGTCTATTGTTTTCTTGGGTTCATTTCTGGTGTCATGTAATGATGGGGCTTTTCCTCAACCTGACAATCCTAATTTAGTAGATGAAAGTGAGGCTAATTTAGAATTAGACCTTACTTTAATGAAATATTTAGGAAGTAACTTTGTTTACGAAGGATGGCTTGTTACTCTAGGAAGCGATGTCCCTCACTCTATTGGCACATTTTCTACCGCAAGAATTAATCCAACCAATACAAAATCTTATTTTTTCAGAGTGGACGATGATCTGTTAGAGAATGCAACTTCCTTTTTTATTTCAATTGAGTCGAAAAATGATACAGATCCAGCTCCTTCTAAATCTATCGTTTTAGAAGGTAATTTCAATTTAGGAAATGCAGAACTAAGTATTGCGAGCATTGCAGATTTTAACCCATCAGAAATCGCAGGCAGTTTTTTTCTTAGAACACCAACAGATGAAGAACAGGTTGGGGTAAATAATGGAAATGATCAGTTTGGTGTCTGGTTTGGTATTCCAAATGAACCACCTATGAGCGGTTTTGTTTTACCTGAACTCAGAAGAGGAGAAGGTTGGGTTTATGAAGGCTGGGTACAAGTTGGAACTATCTTGTTATCCACAGGAAAATTTGTGTTTTTTAATGAACGAGATATAAACGCAGGCACACCAAGTTCTTTTAGTGCCAATAAAAGTTTAGGGCCAAAAATTCCTGGTGAAGATTTTTTTAACAAAACCAGTAACGCTCCTGTTGGAGTTTCGTTTCCTTTAGATGTAAGGAATAGAAATATTTTTGTTAGTATTGAACCTTATCCAGATAATGATGAAAAAGAATTTTTCACTGGCTGTTTATTTGGAAGATCTGATGGGATCACGCTAGATGAAGCAACTCCATTAAGGCCAGATCTTGATTTTAGTCCTTTTGGAAATGCTATTAAAAGATAGTAATTTTAAACCAGTAGTTTTCAGCTTTACTTTTTAGCTGAATTACGAGGGTTTCTAAAAACTCTTAGTTGCTTTTTGAAGCAGTCTTTTTCCTGATACTACGTATCCAAACACTCATTTGGATCCACTAATTTCAGTTTTTTATGCCTTGGTTCGGAAAAAATCTCTTGGTCAAAAATGAACCAATCCTGATCCAATGCCTCTGCTGAGAAAGCTACAGGATATCTATGAGCAATAATTTAATGATTGACTCAGCTCCTCCACACAGAAAGCTACAGCGCTCACAAAAGATTCTGAGGTAACAGATTAGGGAATTAATATCCTTTAGGGATTAAAAATCCAGTTTTTAGAGATCCTTCTTAACCCACATTATCCATGATAAACCATGACCTTGCGTAATAAGTAATTAATTCACTGAGTTTTTGTGATGAAAAATTTAAGAATTGGCATAGCCCAAATTTGAGGAATGTCAACTTTAATCTGCTGAATCGATTACGTTGATGGTCAACCATTTAGCTTTTCTAATAATCTGAGCTCGATTTTAAAAAGTACGCATAGAAGATCTCCGTCTACGCGACCCGGAACAGTTTTGAAAGATTTGCTTGGTCAGCCACGCTGCCGCAGTGGACGCTGCCGCAGTGGATGCTGCCGCAGCCCTTGCTGTAGAAGCCCGTCTGGCCTGAAAACGGGATCCAAGACAAATGCTTGTAAATGATCCGAATACGTGAGTTAAGAAATGAAAAATGGAAGAAATTATTAATCGAACTCAGGCTAATAATTATTTCTCTGATCTGCCCCCCAATTATTCGGGTTAATGAAAAAAATCATTGCGTTTAACGCGAGCAACAGCAAAGCCAGGGCAATTGCGTGTTAAAATGATTTATTTGTTGCTTTTCAAATAAAATTAGCTATTTTATTCTAACTAATAATTGCATATTGCAAGAACCACTTTGAAAAAATGTATTTTAACTAATAGACCATGACTAAGATTAAATGAAAAGAATTTCTATTACTCTCATATTTCTTGTCTGTTTTATGGATGCTCAATGCCAATTAGCGGATATTGCAAGAGTAGAATTCACAGCAATACCTAACACAAAATCAAATATAGGTTTAGTCAGGAAGCGAATTCTTTTCAACTATCCAATTAAATTAAAAAATGACAAATACCTATTAGTTGGTCTAGATTTCAGCAGTATAAATCTTACTTTTAAGAGAGAGATCATAGAATTTGATCAGGAAGAAATAGATAATTTCAAACTATTAGACTTAAATATTGGATATACTTTTAAAATCAATGAAGATTGGCGTTTCGGTGCTCGTATATCTACAGGTTTTAGTTCTAATCTCCGCTCATTTGATTTGCTTTATGACGATTTTGTAATATCCAGTGATATAGTTTTCATAAGAGATAAAAAGAAGGATCCTAAAGTAAATAAACCCAACCGTTTAATAGTAGGAGCTTCATTTTCTCAAAATAGAGGAATTCCATTTCCTTTACCTTTTATCAGTTACTACAGAAAATTCAAGACCAAATGGTCTTATAATATTGGAGTACCTGTGATAAACCTTCAATATCACTGGTCTGAAAAATTCAGAATAAAATTATTTAGTCAATTAGATGGGTTTAATTCAAATTTACAAAGACGAATATTAGTTAATAATAATGAAAGTGCCGAAAATTATAGATTATCATTAGTACTAGGGGGGCTGAGATATGAATATAAAATCGGTAAACATTTAGAATCTTTTCTCAATACTACTTACATTTTTAGTAATGTCTCCCAATTGAGAAATAACAACAAAAGCATCATTGAATTAGATGGACAAAACCAATTCCATATCAGGGCAGGGGTTAGGATTAAGATTTAAAAGGATTCAATCGCTTTTAAGATGAACCTTTTCCTTTAATTGATACACTTCATCCCAGTTCATCATTGTTTTCCCTCCATGATTAGGCAAAAAGATCCCGCTAGCCTCGTCATAATCCCCATATATATTTAGTAGTGGGTTAAACCCTGACATTAAGGCAAAGAATACAATGTTAGAGATCCATTCTCCCAAATCCTCTTTAATCAGCCACTGACTACTTTTATCTATCTCCACTAAACCAGCAAGCCCATATTGATCAAACAGGTATTCCCATCCAGCACTTAAAATTACAGCTTTGTCTATTTTACACTGTTTAAAAAGAGCTTCAACTGATACAGAATTACTTAATTGCTTACTACTGTAAGTAACTCCCACTGCCTTTTCAGTCTTCCCCCATGCCAAAATTTCTAATTCTTCTTCCATTGCCTACAAAAATAGTTAATTCCGCATTATGCATTAGAAATCGTTTTGACTTTATAAATCTCAAGATCACAGACACTAATGCTAGAGAAGCACGGCTGTAATGCTTTAACCCGAATAATTTGGGATGCTTACTAGGGAGATCATTAATGAACCAACCCCGACCCAAGGGTACGGGGTATCTATGGGCAATAATTTAATGATCGACTCAAGAGTCGGGGCGCCTGGCCAGGGGAATTAATATCCCTTAGGGATTAAAAAAGCTAAATGGTTTACCATCTACACAACTGATTCTGTGGCGTAAAATTGATATGCTTCAAATTTGAGCGAGCTATGCTAATCCTTTAGTTTTTAAACTTTCGGTTAATTAACCCTCACGTATTTCTAAGATTCAATAATCTATTCCTACCTTTGCTCATATGATAGAAACCATTACTAAATCATGGGGTTGGCTTGGTATTGAAGCTACTAAATTAATCGCTACTAACAATTTCGGGAACATTGTTTTCGAAACAAAAGATAAGTCTATTTGGCGTATTTGTCCAGAAGAGATCTATTGTAAAAAAGTAGCAGATAATGTAGCTGCTTTTGATGCCTTAAAAGAAGAACCTGATTTTATAGAGGACTGGTCAATGTCCGAAATAGTGGCGGCTGCTAAAGAAGAGCTTGGTGAACTAAAGGATGATGAAAGGTATTGTCTAAAACTACCCAGTATTTTAGGGGGACTTTATGAAAAATCAAATTTCGGTAAAATCCCCCATCAAAAATTAATTTCTTATAGTGGAGCCATCGGGTTTGAGATTAAAGATTTGCCAGATGGCCAAACCATCAGAATAAATGACGACGAATAAAACATCATTTCAAATAATAGCATGGTGAATTAATCAGGCATATTCCTCGCTCTTTTTGATCAAGAAGTCTAATGCTTTTTCTTTAGACTCAAAATTCATCGTCTTGTTTTCTGCAATTATATTATACCCTTTTAGAAGTAACTCTTGAACGTTGGTAATCCCTACCATCGCTCCTTTTTCCTCTTTGCTATCTAAAATCTCTGATTTTAGCCTTTGTGCAGCATTCAAAAATTTTATACCCCAGTTGGTATTAGAGAAATCACTATAAGCAAGTGTTTTTTCAATTGATTGATGAATATACATCCCTGCTTTATGAAGAGTACTAATCATCTCCTCCTCGCTCCTACAGCGGGAGTAATCAACAAACAAAACTTTTTTGCCTTTGTGATAAATTAAACTTATTGACATAGCGTGTTAACTTAGTTGAAATTATTAATTGAAAGTTATTAACAGCTAGACCAAGACTAAACTTAAACTCAGTGAAAAGGAATTTTTCGAGTTAAAAGAGAACATTATCTAAATCAACTTATTGACATTAATTTGATTTAGATAAATAAACTGATTTGAAATCCATAGCTAGCTGGTTGTAATATAATAATAACTCCAACTAATCTTCAAATATTTCCATTTTTTCTTCAAATTTTAGATCAATTTAGATATAAGGAGACAACCTTAAGTTTTTAGTCTAGAATTCTTTTTGGCATCATACTTGCTCTATACTTCCTGAACTAAATCAGGAAGACATGAAAAAGACTATAATTCTATTTATATTCATACTTGCTGCCTTTACTAACAAAAGTCATGCGCAGCATTTTATAGCCTCACACGGCGCACAGCACAGCTGGAACGTGCCTAGGTTTATTACAGATGTTGTATATGATCATTACTATGATTTTAATTGGGTACATGCCGCCAGAATCTATAATCCAAACGGATATGATTATCACGTAATCTTACAAAGAAATGATCTTTTTGTAGAAGTAGAATTAAGTTATGATGGATACATCAGAAATGTAAATTACTTTGACTATTACCCATTACATGATCATGTCTGTGTAGATTATTGTGGTTTCCACTCTCCTTTTTACAACACCTACTATCAAAGGAATGCTAGGCGGTTTAATTATGGGATAAGTTTTGTCAATTTTAGACCATCTATACGTGCCACTTACTATCACCCATTTAGATATACCAGAAGAGCAAGGTTTTATAATGTTTATAGTCCTTACCGTTACAGAAGGAATTATACCCGGGTATATAGAAGGTCTGATCATCACTTTTACGGAGATCGTTACTATGGAGCAAGAAATTATAGAAATAGAAGATCTACGTATAGTAGGAATAATGGTCGGGATAGCAGAAGAACATATACTTCAAGGTCCAATACCCGAAATAACAATAGGAATTCAAACGCCCGCCCCTATGATAGCAGATCTAATTCAAGAATAAGCGGAAGAGATAGCCAAAGAAATGGCACAAGGTCTAGCACTAGCCGTTCTAATAACTCAAGACAGAGTAGTCCAAGAACTAGTTCTACGAACAGCACAAGAAATAGCTCCTCAAGTTCAGTAAGCAGACCATCTACAAGGGGTAGTCGATCTAGCAGTAATGTTACTAGGGGATCAAGGAGTAGCAGTAGGTCAAGTGGTACTGTGAACAGAAGATCTGGCAATAGCAATCGATCTAGCGATTCAGTCAACAGGAGATCCAATAGCAGCAGTAGATCTAATGGAACTTCTTCAAGAGTAAGTAGATCTTCAAGCAACAAACGTTCCTCTAGTGGTAGATCAAGTAGCAATAGTAGGTCTAACAATAGCAGAAGCAGTAACTCATCTAGATCAAGAAGTAGAGGAAACTAGAACCTATCAATTAATAAAGAAACAAGAAAAGGCGATTTTAAATCACTGGTATCCAATTAAATGATTTGATGCGTTTTCCTTCCTGAAATTTCTACTTTTAGGTCTTCGTGCAGGAGGGTTGGCCTGCCAAAAACCCCGGCAGAGCCGCGATGGACATACCATGTTGTTTTTGGCTAGCTTTTTTTGACGGTCCGCCGCGGTTGCGTTTTTTCAGGGGTCCGCCCCCGCGGCATGGAAAAAATGAATCGGACTGCCAACGCAGAAAGCCTCTATTTTTAGGAATACTCAATTCTAGAGGGCCGCCGTGGAACGGTATTTTTCAGGATAAGGAAAAACCTGTCTTTATTTGATCTATTAGCATATTCTTGTCTATTTTCAAATTTAATTGGATACCAGTAAATTTAAATTGCCTTTTCTTGTTTAATCCCTAAGGGATATTAATTCCCCGACTCTTGAGTCGATCATTAAATTATTGCTCATAGATACCCCGTACCCTTGGGTCGGGGTTGGTTCATTCCTACTTTGTTATCTTAGACAAAAGTAGATACATCATGCCTTTGGCTGTGTCTTCACTGCTAATCTTTACAACCTATGAGGTCACAGGTTGGGGTATTTTAGTAAGAAGACAAAAGGAATAAAGTACTATCGTCCAAATGTCCCCATTACCCAGGGGTACGGGGTGTTTATGGGCTTAACTTTTTCGTTACAACAATACTAGACAGTCCAGGTTTAAATCAATTAGTGTATTAAATACTCAGTGTGCTATCAGTTATTTCAGATGATATAGTCAAACTCTCTATCACTTGCCAACTTAAATCCTTTCATACGGATCTTACCCATACCAATGGAAACCTTAGAAAAACTATTATTTTCTATCCCATCCCCATCTACCATTGCCGAATGGACAATGTAGTGAATATCATTAATTTTCTGATACTGTTCATGGTGAATGTGTCCGTGAAAAACGGCAATAACCTTACCTGACTTTTCTAATAGCTCCCTGACTGCTTCATGTTCTCCAACCTGAAAATAGTATCCCCATTTACGTGATTCAAAAAACAGGTAGTGACAGAAGATAATAGTAGGCAAATCGGTATTTTGAAGATCTTCCTTTAACCAACTCCTTTCTTTTTCTGGGATATGGGAATCTTGAAAATCTCCCCCTTCTTTAAAAAAATGATCTCTTCCATCTTCATAAAAACTGGCATCTAAAACCACCAAATGAAAGCCATTACAATCAAACGAGTAATAGCTTTCACCTTTTGGGATACCTGTATTGGTCACCTGTGCCAAAAACTGTTCTTTCTTAATGCTATCTACATCGTGGTTACCTATGCAGTGATATTTTGGCCCTTTAAATTCATTATAAACAGCTTCTAGTTCATTTAAATAATGAAGTGTGTCTTCTTCTTTTCTATTTTTATCTTCATCTTTAAAATCACCTAAGTGTATGATAAAATCTACCTTTTCTTGATTCATTACCTCCACAAATTCTTTCATCTTAACGACTGACTGTTTGTAAAATTTATTGTTTCTCGTTTCTTTTTGTGCGTAGTGAGAATCTGTTACAAGGCCAAAAGTGAGTGTGTCCTGCATAAATTTGTTTACTTAAAAAAAGCTTATTTAAAAATCACCATAATTTACTTGCAAACAGGCAAAGCCCAACTCATTCCTCCACATATCTACTACTTGATTTCTATCATCTAAAACAAACCGTACAAAGTACTTCCCAGTAATCTCATTAGCTACTATTTCTTTTTTGACTACTGAATCTTTTCTAAAATCCTTGTACTTTCTCATTAATAACTGGTCATAGGGGATATTGTATTTAGTTAACCAATTTTTAGTTTGTTCTATGTAATTATCAGTTCTCCCTGAAAGCAAAAGAATCTTGGTACCTCCAGCATGGTAATTCTTTACAATTTCGGCTATGGGCTCATTGAGTAAATCTTTTTCGCACTGGGAGGCATCATACCCATTTCGGCCATTCATGATAGCCAATGTACCATCTAAATCACAAATGATAGCCGGAGGTAAGGAGTTATCCTGCTCTTTGTAATGTGGTCCTCTGTCATCTATGGCTTGCGAATCTTCTCCTGTTAATTGTCTATGCATTTTACTGATAACTGCTCGGCCAACAGGTCTTTTCCTTTTTTTATCCCGTTCAATCGCTTCTTCAAGTTTTATATCAAACTCTTTTATTTCTACTTTTACCTCGTGTCCAGTTTTCTTTCTATGTTCATTTGCCAACTGCGTAATCCTGTTGATATTTTTCTCAGACAGATTGGTATCATCTACAATGACATGTTTCCCATCTATCAAGGCTTCAGTAATCAATAGATCCCTTATCTTCTTTACAAACCTTTCATTTCCTCTAGATAAGTGATAGCCATCAAACATCTCTCTCAGCTCATCTCTATTGATCCTTTTGTAAACTCCTGGGTTTTCTTTTACTAGGTTTTTAGCAAAAGTAGATTTACCTGATGCCGGGATTCCTCTTAATATTAATATGGTCTTCATTTCATTCATCTTCCATAGTTTTTAAAAATGGTTTTTCAAATTTTGGTCTTAATATTTTCCAAATTGTTTCATCTACTGGCTTGCCATCCAGTAAGTTAAACATCACCGCTGGATACTTGCAAGTTTGAAAATACAAAGCTGTTTCCTTCCTAGAAGCCAGTATTTTATAATCGCCCTTGGCTTCTTTCAAAATCCCTTCATATTTTTCTAATAAGCCTTCTTTAGTTTCTTTCACCCACTGATAAAATTCATCTGGCACTTTCTCCAAAATATCATCAAAAGGTTGTTTAGTCCTTAAATACTCCCAAATGTTAATTGAAGAGACATTCGTAATGATACGGTGGATACGAACATATTCATCAAATTTAACTTTTAACCGATAGCCGTCTGCAAACTTGATCACAAAACCTTCTTTGTTAAAAACTTCTTTATTTTTCAGTAAGTCAATGTCTCTAATTCCATCATATTTTTTCACTAATGGAAAACCAATATCCATTAAATCAATTTCTCTACCTGTTTTTGTTTCAATAACGGCAAGTAGTGTCAATGATTCTTCTGAACCATAGTCTACTACAATTCTATTTTCAGGATAAATAATCTCAAACAAGTAAGTATATGCTTTATTGAGTTTTCCTAGGCATTTTTTGTATCTGCCCTTTAACATTTCATTCCCTTTTACAGATTGCTCACTAATAAAAGATCCCCTGGTTGCTAGGAATGGCTCATCATTTAACCAATACAAGATACCTAGAGAGCCATCCATTTTTTCAAACACCTCAAAAGATTCGTCAGGCACTTCTTGATTTTCCATTTCACCCAGATTAAAAAACTTAGGAAAAGGTCTTGCTATCATATTAGCCTCATCATCTAAAATTAAGCCTCTACAGGCCATTGTGTACTCATTCCAAAATCTATCGTATTGAGTTTTAGGTGTATAATTATAAATATATAGAGATTCAGATGGGTGCTTCTGCACTTTTAGGTAATTTTCCTTGATCAATTGATCCAGTATATGCTTATCAAATTTCATGTTCCAAAGAAAAAACACTACTACGCAATTTATTTGCGTAATGAAAAAAAAAACCAGTCCTGACTAAGTACCTCAGCAAAGAAGCTTCAACACCCGCAGAAGAGTCGAGGTGACTGACCAGGGGAATTAATATCCCTTAGGGATTAAACCCGAATAATGCAATAGAAATTTGATGCAAACCATAACTAACAGTCATCTAGCCAAATGAACCAACCCCGACCCAAGGGTACGGGGTATCTATGGGCAATAATTTAATGATCGACTCAAGAGTCGGGGAATTAATATCCCTTAGGGATTAAATCCTAATTTCCTACTCACCACAATGGAGACTATATCTGCGTTGCAAATCAGAATTTAGGCAGCTATCTAACAGCCATTTATGATTTTCTCTTAAAAGTCTAATGCATCATTCGGGTTAAAAAAAGACACTCAGAAAGTGTCTCTTTTAAGAAGTCTGTTTATCGACTTCCATTTAAGTTGAGGATAAAAGAAGGTCTCTCACTCTCCCCTACTCGGTTGCTAACCAAATTCTTATTTAATCATACCCTCATAGCTTGCAGAGCTATAAGTCCCCTGTATTTTTCCATCTATCTTTTCTATCTCCAGTTTTAAATCTGGATATTCTTTCGATAAAGAATCATAAATTTCTAACATATCTACAATTTCACTATTAGGCTTATTTTTTTCAGAACAGGAGAAAAGTGACAGCATAGTTACAGTCAAGCATAAAAAGTACTTTTTCATATCAATTTCTTATTTTGGTATTATGTAATTTAATATCATTTGATATTACTTTCACTAAGATTATCTTATAGTTAATTGGCTTTTCAGTAGGTTGAAATTGGGAAATCTCCGTAGTTTCTATTGCTTCTTCAGATGCACTATCGTGTACAAAA
>CALGOB010000084.1 GCA_937958005.1 uncultured Cyclobacteriaceae bacterium | reverse complement strand
TTAGAAGATATAGTAAAAGATATTTAGCAGTTTTAAGAAAACGCTATTAATAATATCTAAATCAAACCTTAAGTCATAATAAATAGCCGATTTGAATGGTTTTTAATGCCATTTACACTTGCACTCTTACTATTACTTAAAGTATTAAACTAAATCTCAAAGTTATCTGCAAAACTGTAGTAGCTATCTTTTGTGATTACTAAATGGTCTAATAACTGAATATCTAAAAGCTTACTTGCTTCTTTTGTCTTGTTTGTAATGGCTTTATCAACCTCACTTGGATTTGTATTGCCACTTGGATGATTATGTGATAATATTATGCCAGAAGCATTTGCTTTTAAAGCCACTGAAAATAATAATTTAGAATCTACAATAGTACCTGATACTCCTCCTTTTGAAAGTGAGTATATTCCAAGCACTTGATTATTTCTATTTAATAATAAGACCTTAAATTCTTCCTGCAGTTCAATAGTGTTTTTATTCCAGCAAGATAATAGTAGTTCATAAGTGCTATTACTATCTTTAATCTTAAGGTGTTCTTTATGTGTGGTGTTATATGATACTTGAACTTCTGCAATTTCCATATTATAAAAATTTATAACTCTGTTAGGTATTACCCAACAGAGTTAATTAATACTAAATAGTTGGTTCTAAAATTCCATTTTGAGAGAATACTTCAGAACTTGCTGTTACTAGTTTGTTCTCATCAAATGAATGTTTCTGAACATTTTGCTTTTGTGGAGTTGCACTTTCAGGGACATACATGTACTTATGTGTAAGCGTTATGATCTCTCCTGTATCTTCCACAGTATATTCATAAGGCTCACACTCTTTTTTTTCTATGTTACCTGGCATTTCTGTTCCAATAAGTGCTTTGCAAGTTTGTTCATTAAATGTGGTAGTAATAGATGACTTCCTTGCAGTAGCGTAAAAGTTACCTGTAGTTTGGCTTAATACCATTTCTATTCCTCCTTGAATTTCAAGTGTGAAGAATTGCTTCCCACCCTCTGATGTTCTTGTTTTGTAATCAATAATTCTTACCATAGTTTTTTGAATTTATAAATTAAAAATGCTCCCTAGAAGATTCTATTGGAGGTACAAATATTTCAGCTTTCAACTTGAATTGTATAATACCTCAGTAATAAAAATCTTCATATAAAAAGTAGTAGGGGGAGTTTCCCATCCGGAACTTGGTGGGGGTGTTGAGCTGAGGTGGGTAAGACTCTTGTAATTTTTTTTAAAAAATATTTAGCAAAAAATTGCAATGAATTAAAAAAAATATAATATTTAAAGACCAATGTTATTATAATATTTAATGATCAATTTTATAGATTTATTTTCAGGTGCTGGAGGATTATCAGAAGGATTCATGAGAGCAGGATTTAATCCAATTGCACATGTGGAAATGAACAAAGATGCTTGTGATACCCTAAAAACAAGAACTGCTTACCATTATCTAAAGGATAATAATAGCGTAGAAACATACCACAAATACTTAAAAAAGAAAATAACTAGAGAAGAGTTTTGGAATTCAGTACCTCGAAATTTAATTGACTCAGTTATCAATACTGAAATCTCAAAAAAGACTCTTAATCCAATATTTGAACAAATAGATTCTTCATTAGGAGATAAGAATGTAGATTTAATTATTGGAGGTCCACCATGTCAAGCTTATTCAATTGTAGGAAGAGCTAGAGATCCAAAAGGAATGGTTGACGACCCAAGAAATCACCTTTACAAGCATTATGTAGGCTTTTTAAAAAAGTATGAACCTAAAATGTTTGTGTTTGAAAATGTTCCTGGTATTCTATCTGCTAGTAATGGTACTTTTTTGAAAAAGATTTTCAGTGCAATTGATAGAGCAGGTTATAAAATAGAAATTCCATCAACAAAACACCTTAACTCAAAAAACTTTAATGTCCTACAGGACAGGAAAAGAGTTATAATGATAGGTTGGAAAAAAGGTTCTAAATTCAAGTATCCTGATTTTGAAGAAAAGCCTATTGAATATAATCTCGGGAAGAGTTTGTTTTCTGATTTGCCTAAACTAAAACATGGAGAAGGCTCTTTAGGTGTTGTTAAGTATGCTAAACCTATAACTGATTACTTACAGGAAACAGGTATCAGAAATGGAATTGATTTTACTACTCAGCATATTGCTAGGCCCCACAATGAGACAGATTTAGAGATTTACAGAATAGCGGTTAACTTACTTCTCAAAAAAGGTAAAAGATTAAACTACGCTGATTTACCTAAAAGACTAATTAAGCATAAAAACACAACTTCATTTACAAACAGATTTCAAGTTGTAAACCCTAATGGCATATCAAATACTGTAGTTGCACATATAGCTATGGATGGTCATTATTATATTCATCCAGATATCAAACAAAATAGGTCTATCTCAATAAGAGAGGCTGCTAGGCTTCAATCTTTCCCTGATGATTTCTTTTTTGAAGGTAGCAGGACTGCTGCATTTAAACAAATTGGTAATGCAGTACCTCCATTAATGGCTGAGGGTATTGCTCTAAAAATTAAGGAAATGCTTTAGTATGGATGAATATAGAGCTGAAAATGCAAGACCTAACCCGAAATCAACAATAAATTCTTATAGAAGTTTTGGCTATAATTTATCTACAGCTATTGCAGATATTGTGGATAATAGTATTTCTGCAAATGCAGACTTAGTAGAAGTAAACTATAAATGGGAAGGGAAAAAGTCATTCATCTCTATCATTGACAATGGCAATGGGATGAACTTGGAAGAGCTTATTGAAGCAATGACTCCCGGAAGCAAAGACCCTGAAGAAATTAGAAGCGAAAATGACTTAGGCAGATTTGGCATGGGACTTAAAACAGCTTCATTCTCTCAATGCAAAAGACTTACTGTAATAACAAAAAAGAAAGGCTATAAAACAATAAAAAGGTGTTGGGATATTGACTACATCAATCAAGTTGAAGAATGGGTTTTATTAGATTATATTTCAGACTCAAGCTTTATAGATATTCTAGACAAGTTTAATTCTGGAACATTAGTATTATGGGAAAATCTAGACAGAATTGTTGGGGATGCTCAGAGTAATAATGAAAGTGTAAAAAATGCTTTCTATCAGGAAATGTCTATTATTAAAGAGCACCTTGGACTCGTTTTCCATAGATTTATTGAAAACTCTCGCCTAACCCTAAGCTCCAACTCCTATTCTATTGAGGCTTGGAATCCATTCCTTTATAATCTTACTACTAAACCAGAGATGGGGCAACCTGAAAGATTAAGTAATAATGTTGAAATAACATATTATATTCTACCCCACATGTCAAGAATATCACATGATGAGTATGAAAAATCTGGAGGGCCTTTAGGCTGGTTCAATCAACAAGGCTTTTATATCTATAGAGGAGATAGGCTTTTAGTATCAGGAGACTGGTTAGGACTTGAAAAGAAAAGAGACTATTCCAAATTAACTAGAATTGCTGTAAACTTTCCAAATACTGGAGATTTTGATTGGAATCTGGATATAAAAAAATCTACAGCAACACCTCCTATTGAAATACGTAGAGAATTATCTCGAATAGCTAAAATTGCTATTAAAAAGTCTGCTAAGATTTATAATTGGAGGGGTCAGAAATCTATTTCACAAATAGGTAGTGGAAATAACTTGGAAAAACTCTGGAAAGACACTACAAATAGGGAAGGAATTAAAAAATATCAGATAAATAGAAAACATCCAATAGTAGCTCAAGCTCTAGAGATAGAAGGATCAAAGAAGATTTTTTCTAAAACACTTAAGCTAATAGAAAGTAATATACCTATTGAACTTATTCTTTACAATCAAAATGAAGACCCTTCTCATCATGAATTAGAGAAAATATCTGAAACTCCAGATGATGCTTTAATTCAGTTAGCTATTGATTTGTTTAAAATAAATATAGAAAATGGCATACCTGAATCTCTGGCAAAACAGCAAATAATGAACTCTGTACCTTTCAACCTTTTCCCACTAATAAACGACTATTTGAAATGAGTAACATAAACGAAACTGCTAGAATGATTGCTCATTCTTTATTAGACCACGAGAAAAAAAATGGAAAAATAACAGAGGAAGTAATCCTTTCAATAATAGAGAAAGTATCTGCAATAGATATTATACCTGGTCAAAAAATTAATAAAGAAGATTTATTTGAAGTTTTAATGTCTGATTTAAGTATTGGACAAGGCTCAATTACTTCAATGACAGATGATATTGAGCCTTGGCTAAATGATGAAAAGGCAAATATCGATTTTGAACTTTGGAACAGGTATAAATTATATTTAAAAGAAAAAGACAAGTCTTTCCCAATACCATCACTTGATGACTTTACTGATAAGATTCTGGATAAATGCGTTAATCCTAAGCAGAAAGGTTCTTGGGATAGAAGAGGAATGGTAGTAGGACATGTTCAGTCTGGGAAAACCTCAAATTATGTTGGGCTGATTAATAAAGCTACTGATGCAGGTTATAAATTAATCATTGTTATTGCTGGGACGATAAGCTCTCTTAGAAGACAGACTCAAGAAAGGATTGATTCTGGATATATAGGTAGGAATAGCTCCTTATACCTAAGAAATAAAGGAGAAAACCGAATTAAAGGTGTTGGGAAATATAAGGTCAAGACAGATATATATCCTTTAACTTCATCATATTATCTTAAAGGAGATGAAGGTGATTTTAGCACAAAACAATTACATAATTCAAACATACCCATAGGTAAAAACCCTGTCGTATTTGTCATCAAGAAAAACAAAACTATTCTTGAAAATTTAATAGATTGGTTGTCTCACAATGAAGATATTAAGACAATTGAAGGGCGGAAAAAATTGATGAATATACCGGCATTAATTATTGATGATGAATCAGATTATGCCTCAGTAAATACTACTAAAGATATTAATGAAGTTAAGACAATAAATAAGCTAATAAGAGTCTTACTTAACTTGTTTGACCAAAATACATTTATAGGCTACACAGCTACCCCTTATGCTAACTTATTTATCTCTCAAGAATATAATGAGAACTTGACTACTTATGTTAAAGGTAAAGAATATTTCATTGGAGATGATTTATTTCCCAGGCATTTTATTGTCAATATTAAAGCAGCTAATAATTATATAGGAGCTTCTACTTTATTTGGATTAGAAGACCCTAATTCTGAAGAAAGCAGAGAGCCACTAGACATTTTTAGACCAATATACAGTGAAGAATATAATCCTCCACTTTTTGAAAAAATCAATACGCATAATAAAGACGATTTGCCAGAATATCTTCCAGAGAGTCTAAAGTATGCAATTAAATCTTACATCCTTACTTGTGCAGTTAGAAGACTAAGAGGGCATGAAAAAAAGCATAATTCAATGCTTATCCACGTTGCTTTATATGTTAAATGGATAGACAGAGTAGCTCTACTTGTTAACGAATTAATAAAAGAGTTTACTAATAATATTGAAGCTAATGATTCTGAGTTTATTGAAGACATGAGAAACATCTTTGAATCTGACTTCAAAACAACTACTGAAAATGTATTAGAAAATCTAAGGTATAAAGACAATAGAATTAAATCTCATACTTGGGAGGAAGTAAATCAAGAAATTAGAACAGCAATTAAAAAGTTTGATGTAAGGGCTGTCCATGGGACTACTTCATTATCAAAAATAGATTACCACAATATCTCTAACATAGACTATGATAGACATGAAAATGGTTTATCTGTAATTGCAATTGGTGGAGGTAAACTGTCAAGAGGGATTACCCTTGAAGGTCTTTCGGTGAGTTATTATTTGAGGACTACTAAAATGTATGATTCATTAATGCAAATGGGAAGATGGTTTGGATATAGACCGGGTTACGTTGATTTATGCAGACTTTTCACTAATGAAAGAATTTTTGAATGGTTTAATCATATTACAATGGCGACTGAGGAAATGAGGAATGATTTTGATATTATGAGTTCTCAAAATTTGAAGCCTACAGATTTCAGATTAAAAGTCCGTAATCATCATGGTTTACTTGCTGTAACAAGTGTTTCAAAACTTTATCATTCTACTAATATTCAAATATCATTTTCTGGTTCAAACAAGCAGACTTACTTATTAAACAAAGACCTAAATTCAATTCAAAATAACTTTAATCAATTACAATTGCTAACTAATAGGTTGAATAACCCTATAAAAATCAATACTAAAAGGAATGATAGATTAAGGTATTTAATTTTTAAAAATGTTAGTATCGAACCATTAATACAATTCTTAAATGGATATAGTATAAATATACCATCTATAAATAATCAAGTAATAACAGAATACATTGTCGCACAAAATTCACTTCAAAGTATTAAAGAATGGACCATTTGTATTGTGTCTAATACTGATAAAAGAGTTGATTTATATGATCCACAAGTTAAAATAGCTAATAGAAAGAACAGTGAAAAAAAGCAATTTATCCCCAAGACTTATAGATTAGTTTCTAATGGTGAGGAATTTGAAATGACTTGTAATGTTAGGAATCAAACAGAGCCAGAAAAACTTTATAAAATCACAAAAAATCAGATTGATATAAGAGATGATAGACAAGTAGATTTAGACATACAAGGTTTCAAATCTAATTTAGCTATTAAAGACCAAAGAAGGATAGAGAAAAAGGGATTGTTACTAATCTATGGCTTAGATGAAAGAGGAACTATTGGTTTGGACAACAAAATACCTATTGTTGGTTACAGTATTCATTTTCCACAAATTGAAAATGAACAAAAAACATCATATACCGCAACAATATTTAGTGATTTTGATGAAGAAGTTATGCCTGAAGAGGAAAACCCTAAAAGCGAATAACTATGTTAGATTTAAAATCAATTTGGGATTTACAAAAGCCTTCAAAAGATGAATTAATAATAAAGACTAGAATTGACATACTATCTCAATTCAATTGCTTTGCTGCTACAAATCATTTAACAGGTAATCACCTTTACTTAATGGAGTTATCAAGCCATACCATAATTCCGGAATTTAAAAATTCAAGTTTTAAAGGAGTTAGAATAGATATATTAGACCTTGATGATAGTAAAGAGTTAAATATATATTTAATTGATAATGAGCTTAAAGACATATTTAGCCTATTTGTTGAAAATATAGTTGAGGAAATTACAAATTTACCAACAGAAAATGAAGCAATTACAATTACATCAAATGTCATTCAAAAATGGAAAAAGCTATTTGACAAACTAAACACCCAAGGGTTGACACTAGAGCAACAAAAAGGGCTTTTAGGTGAACTTTTATTTCTAAATGAGTTAATTGACAGTAATATTAACCCAGACTACCTTTTAAACTGCTGGACTGGTCCTGATTATGAAGATAAAGATTTTACTCTTGGAGCAATTTGTTTTGAAATCAAATTCACCATATCCAAACTGCCTAGAATTAAAATTACTAGTGAACGACAACTAGATACTTCTAATGTTGAAAATCTCTTTTTAAATAATTACGTATCTGAAACATTAAAGGAAAACGGTATTTCCCTTAATTCTGCTGTAGATATTATTCGTGACAAAATATCTAATAACTCAGCCACTCTAAAGTACTTTAATGAAAAACTTGAATCAGCAGAATATTATGATGAAGATAGAGATAATTACAATGCTCAATATGGAGTAAAATCAAGGTCTTTGTATCAGGTAAATGATTCTTTCCCAAAACTAACAACTGATAGCCTACCTCAAGGAATTTATAACACCTCTTATTACATTGAAAATTCCGCTATTGAAGACTACAGAATTGATTTTGACACAATAATTAATGAATTAAAGAATGAATAGAGCTTTAAGAAATTACATAGATGAAGTAAAGTCTGAAGTTGCAGCGTTAGTATATTCAGATGGTGAAGGTTCTAGTTTTGAAGATAAATTTACCGAGTACTGCATTGAGGTTCTAGAGTCTATAGGAAAGACTGATGGCGCAAGAGTTTTATCCTTCATTCACCCTAACTCAAAAGGAGGAATTGATTGGAAGATTAATGGCTATTGCTTGAAAGATTCTTACAAAGATGATAGCAATAAGAGTTATTTTGAAACTTTAGAATTGTTCATTACTTACTATAATGCTGATGATTATGATTACAACATTCTTTCAACGGAATTTACTAAGACCTTAAACCAAATAAAGAGATTCCTGAACGGGGCTATTAAAAGACATATAGATTATATAGATTCATCTAATGATGAATTAATAGAGCTTCTGAAAATTATAGGTAAGCAAAACCACCTTTTTGATAGAGTTAATATTTACCTACTAATGAATGGTAATTCTAAACAACCAGAGAACAAAATTAAATTAAAAGGGATAGATGAAAGTTTAAGCATAAACCTTCATGTTTGGGACATAAATAGATTTTTTAGAATTAATGAGACTAATAGTAATAGAGAGCCTATTGAAATTAATTTCTCTGATTTTTTAAATGATAATCAACAAGGTGTTCAGTGTCTTAAAGTCCCTACCATAGATGAATTATATGATTGTTACTTAGCCATTATACCCGGATATGTTTTAGCAAACTTATATAAGGAGTTCTCTAATGAGTTGTTAGAAAGCAATGTTAGAGCTTTTCTTGGTCAAGCTGGTAAATTCAACAAAGGTATCAGAGATACAATTAGGGAAAAACCCCAAATGTTTCTACCTTATAATAATGGGATAACAGCCACAGCTAATGAAGTTGAGACAAAAGTCATAAATAATCAGCTCTTTGTAACTAAATTAAATGATTTTCAGATTGTAAATGGAGGTCAAACTACTGCTTCTCTTTATCATACTCAAAAAAAGTATAAAGATGCGGATTTAAGTAGTATTTCTGTTCAAATGAAATTAACTGTTATTAAGGACATTGATAAGAAAAACATAGAAGTTCCTAATATAGCTAGATATGCTAATAGTCAAAACAAGGTTACAGAATTAGACTTGTCATCTAACAACCCATATTTCGTAAAAATAGAAAGCTTATCTAGAAAGAAATATGTTGTTAATCCTGAAAATAAAAACCAATCTGTCCTATGGTATTTTGAAAGAGTAAAAGGGCAATACAGAGAAGCTATTAATAAGCTCACTCCAAGTATGCAAAAGAAGTTTAAAGAACAAAACCCAACAAAACAGAAATTTGTAAAGTCGGATATTGCTAAGTACATGAATCTTTGGGAACAAAAGCCTTATATGGTGTCAAGAGGTTCTCAGAAAAACTTTATTGATTTTACTAAAAGTATTAATGAATTAGTTGAAAAAAATAAAATGCCAGGTGAGAATTTCTACAAAAATTTTATTGCTAATGCAATTATTTTCAAGACTGTTGATAAGCTTTTTGGAAGAAAGAATGTTGATGCAATAGGTGACACTAACTTGAAATCCTTTTCTGTAGCATATACTATATCATACTATCATTTTTTAACTAATAATAGAACTGACTTGTGGAAAATCTATACGGAGCAAAGACTTAAAGATTCTTTTGTAGAGATGTTTAGGGAGCTACTTGTGTTTGTGTATAATCATTTAACTAAGAGTGCTGTAAATACTCTTATTTCAGAGTATGCTAAAAAAGAATTGTCTTGGAAAAAACTAAAAGAATGTGAATATAGTTTGGATAATACTGTTTTACAGGATTATTTAATTACTCAAGAAGAAGCAGATTTGAGAGCTAAAGAAAAAGAAACTGACGAAAATGATACTGAAAATAATTTGTTTATAGTAAGTGAGATTAGGAAGAATGGAATAAAGTTTTGGGATGGTCTTAAGAAGTATATAACTAAAAACCCAATTAATGGTTTAGATTTCAATGAACTATTTGATTTGGTAAAGAAGATAAAAGAGAATAAAAATTTAAATTATAGGGATTGCCAAGTGGGTAAAAAAGGTTTAGAATTTTTAGCAAGCAATCCAACTAAAGAAGAAGAAATAAGAGGGTTGTCTGATTTAAAGAATGATGAAAAGCTGGAAATAAAACCTATCTATGATAGACTAAAATTGGTTCCATCTGAAGAATGGAAAAAGGCAATAGCATTAGGGGAACAAACGAAAATTTTTGAATATAAAGAACTTTTAAATATAAAATATACTAGTGCTAAGCTACTAAAAAAAGCTCATGTGAAAGAAAATGCGCTATTAAAATGTTTTGAATCATTAAAGAAAGTAAAGAAGTTTGGAATTAAATTTTAAACCCAACCTCTATAAATGAGATTGGGTAAAAGTTATTTTAAAAACCAATTATTTGAATTATTATGCAAATCATTAGTAAAATCAAAAGCATTTACATTTCGATTAATAAAACCATCAATATAACTACTCTTATTAGCTGAGGTAAATAAATTATATACATCCCATAAGTTGATAGTGCCATCTTCATTTCTACAAAATCTTTCATCTTGATAATAATCCTTAGCAATGCTAGAAATTTGACTATCATTTATTAAAAGAGGAGGAATGTCAACTTTTTCAGGTTTAGATAGATATTGATACAATTTCATCCTACCTATAAGCTGTGCAAATTGAGTTTCTGTAATAGATTGCTCAGTTAGGTTATTCATCATTCTAATATGCTTTTCTTGCTGATAGGAGCTAATTAAATCCATTATTTTTTC
>CALGOB010000083.1 GCA_937958005.1 uncultured Cyclobacteriaceae bacterium | reverse complement strand
ACTAAGTTCTTTTGCCTTCTTACCTGATTTTAGTAATTCTACTACCATCACCTTAAAATCATTCTCATACTTCTTTCCCATAATCTAATTTATACATTTATGGGCTTAAATTTTTCGTCACAACAATACTAGACAGTCCATTTGGCTTGATCACAATCTGTCTAAAACCAGTTTAATCATTTCGAATAAAATATCCTATCTTTGCTTCAGTAACGGTAATCATTTTGATCATTTAAGAAAATGTAATTCTTAACTTCTCTTCTAGGTAAAATTCAAGGGCTTTCAAAAGCTATTAGCATTTCTATGTAAGTTCTAAACTATTGTTCTTCATTTTATGAATGGGTCAATAGATCAGTTTACGTCCAAATTACTTGGGATAGAAACACAAAACTTGAATTCTTATCAATAGTCTTTAGTTGCCACTAAAGCAAAATCAATAATAGACAAAGTATTTTGATGCAAAAACTTCTATTTTGTGATTAGAATGCTATTGTCATTTTTAAATTTAAAGATGATTAAAATGAACGAATCAAGAAAATATTGTCGCTCATTACATGCCCAGTTCAGTCCTGGTACTACTTCAGATGACCGTTTTATGCCCAACGGATATGTATCGGCATTTTCCAACATGGATCAAATAATTCTGACCGAAAAATTGGACGGTCAAAACAATTGTTTCAGCAAGCATGGTGTTTTTGCCAGATCACATGCTGCTTTTACAGAACATCCTTGGGATAAGCCTCTGATAGACCGGTGGCAATTGATCAAAAATGAATTGAACGAATTAGAAGTTTTCGGTGAAAATATGTATGGTATTCATTCCATTGCTTATAAAGACCTTGCCTCTTTCTTTTATGTTTTCGCCATTAGAGATGGGGATCGATGGCTTTCTTGGGATGAAGTAAAATTTTATGCCGCACTTTTGGATTTTCCTACTGTACCCGAAATTAATATTACTTATTCACTGAAGGAAGCAATGGCTATTGAAACAAATGATAATAGAGCTTTAATACAATGGTTAAACACAAATCTTGGCAAGCCTTGGGAAGATTATCTAGAATCAAGTGGTCTACTGGGAGGTTATGATCCTCTTACTGAAAAAGCTTGTTCAGAAGGTTTTGTGGTAAGAGATGCTGCTAGTTTTGAAACGAACAATGGGAAATTGCCTGTTGCCTCTAATGAGTTTGATAGTTTATTTAAAATAGTAAGGGCTGCGCATGTAAAAACAGATGTCCATTGGACAAAAACATGGAAACCGGCTAAACTAATAGATTATAGTACTTTTAAATGGTATAGCTATGATTACTGAAAATTCTAACTCTTGGCGATTCCCTGGTTATGAAATAGATCAGCCTATCAATTGGGAAGATTTACTCTCACGCTACGATTGGCTAAAAGACATGAAAGATGTTCCACAAGATTCTATTTGGCATGCTGAAGGTGATGTATTTACGCATACTAAAATGGTGGTGGAAGCCCTTATTTCTTTGAATGAATTTAAAGGTTTATGTGATCAGGATAAACATATATTAGTTGCATCAGCATTTATGCACGACATTGAAAAACGATCTTGCACAACCACTGAAAGGATTGATGGCGTAGAAAGGGTTGTATCTCCTAGACATGCCAAAAAAGGAGAATTTACTGCTAGGAAATTACTTTACGTAGATTTTCCTGCCCCTTTTAAAATAAGAGAGCAAGTCGCTAAACTTGTAAGGTGGCATGGTTTACCATTATGGGCTATCAGTAAGGAAGACCCTGCTAAAGCAGTAATAGGTGCTAGTTTACTATTGAATACGGCTCACCTTTCAATGCTTGCTAAAGCAGATGTACTAGGTCGAATTTGTGATGATCAGGAAGAGATACTGATAAGAATTGCTTTGTTTGATGAACTTTGTAAAGAAAATAACTGCTTTGGAAAAGCTCGTAATTTTGCTTCTACTTTTAGTAGGTATTGGTATTTTAACAAACCTGACGCTTCTCCTGATTTTGTGCCTTTTGATGATTCAAAGTTTAAAGTGATTGTAATGTCTGCATTACCAGGTACTGGTAAAGATACTTATGTCCAAAAAAACTTGGATCTACCTGTTTTATCATTAGATGATATCAGAAGGGAGAACGGAATAAACCCAACTGATAAAAAGAAGAATGGGTGGGTAATACAAGAAGGCAAAGAACAGGCTAAAGTATATATGAGAAGGCATCAGTCTTTTATTTTTAATGCAACTAATATCAGCAAAGAGATGAGGAGTAAATGGATAAGTCTATTCACAGAATATAAGGCTTGGGTTAAAATTGTGTATTTGGAGGTCCCGTACAAAACTTTAAAGAAGCAAAACAAAAATAGAAACCATATGGTTCCTGAAAAGATAATTGACCAGATGCTCTATAAGCTGGAGGTTCCTACCTTTGATGAAGCGCATGAAATTAACTGGATAGTAAGGGAATGATTTTCAGTCAATACAGGGTCTTCCGAAGGAGACCCTGTAGCTTCAAGCCTTCAACTATGTAAATAATAACCCATGAAGCGTGTTCAATATTGGTTTTTTACGTAGTGGCGAATCGCAAGGTCTCTTGCTGAAGACCTTGCTATGATACTAGTTGTAAACTTATTGAGTCACTACAGAACCTTTCAGTCGCTACGGGGTCTTCCGAAGGAGACCCTGTAGCTTCGAGCCTTCAAC
>CALGOB010000082.1 GCA_937958005.1 uncultured Cyclobacteriaceae bacterium | reverse complement strand
CTGGGAAATGGTATCGTAAACCTTGGCTACTTCCTGTTTGATCTTATTGTTGGCACGGGTAGTGTTTTCAATTTGCTTGGCAGAGGGTTTGATCACTTGTTTCTTTTCATTGAATTCTGTTTCCTGCAGCGTGTAGCCTAGCGGAACGTAGGTCAATTTACGGTTGTAGGTTACCCTGATCATCAAAGGATATGACCCATCGTCCTTTTGACGGGTCTTGTAAAGCATTACTTTCGTTGTCAGCGCCATTGTTTTATTGATTTAGATTATTAAACAATTATTAAACAAATTTAACGCTTTTATACCTTTATGCACACCTATCTATTGTTAAAAAGTGTGTTTAAATTGATTTTAAGCTACTTTTGAATTTTATAGAATTGATAATTAACTGCCTTCTAAGCAGTAGGTTTCAGGTTCGAGTCCTGAGCGGATCACTTGACAGCCAAGCACTTACATTAATTTGTAGGTGCTTTTTTTATGCCCTTACATGCTAATTACATGCTTTTTATATTTTGCTATAGCTGATTTAGTGTGAGCTAATTGTTCCTAAACCCTTTGTTAAAGGGGTGGGTATACTCATATTACCTATAAAATGAATGCCTTAAGACAACGTGATGTTTTCTATACACTATAAGAAACTGGCTGTGTGATATTGCTTGCATGTTACTGTTTACCAAAAGAGCATGTCAAAGCCAAATTACCGATCTTTGGGAGTAATCAATTTAAACATAACTAAATATGACAATGAAAAGATTATTCCAATTATTCGCGGCAGGTGCCCTGTTATTTTGTATCACCAGTTGTGCTGACAATTCTTTTGAGGAAATTGAGCTGGAGATAGATCAGCAGATCAAGGGAAATGCAGATATTGATGAAACACATCCTGATGGAGCTATCCCGCCTTGGGAAGATTAAGCACATTATTCTCATTTGCTAACAAGCTAAAGACAAGGTATATATTGATCTGTCTTTAGCTTTTTTTGTTCGCTAGGGATTATTTATTATTGCAATAAATCGACAGCAAACAATTATGCGAATCATACTATTGGTATTGATCTTTTTATCACTTGGCCATTCAACCTATTCGCTTGATAAGAAAAAATTTACCAAGATTTATCAGGCCATGAAAGATCAGGACTATGTCCGAACCCTTCATTTAACAGACTCGCTTAAGGAAATCTCTAGTGGGGATGAGCTGGGTAAATGCTATTATATTATTGGCTATGTTTATGAGCGGAAAAATAATGTTGGCCTAGCCATGAAAAATTATTTGATGGCAATAGAATATTTTACAGACCTAGAGCAGACCCTTCGGATGTACAATAATATTGGGGACATTTTAACGGTTCTGGCGTTAGATGAAGATGCCATAAAATATTTTGATTTTGCTATCACCCACGGAAAGGAGTCATCAAAAGCGGTTAATTATGCTTATTTTAGTAGGGCAAGAGCTTTATCAAATCTTGATATGCACGATGAGGCGTTGGCTGATGTTGAAAGTGCTGAAAGACTTGCTAAGGAAAGAGGGGATAACACTCTTCTTTTAAAAATCTACGTAAGATCTGGATATGTCAATAGGAGGGCAAAAAAATACCCAGAAGCATTCCGAGCTTATGAACAATTGCTATTGGAAAATGAAAGTAAACCCAACGATCACCCAAAAAAATCTATTCATCAATTACACGCATGGATGGGAGCGCATAATGCAGCATTTGCCTATTTGACGCTTGGTGATACCACCAAAGGGCTTTCCTATTATGATATGGCCTTGAACCTATCAATGGGGGATGTTCAGAAATTTGAAACGATGAAGAACTTGGGAGACCTTCATTACAAACTTGGTGATATTGACCAAGCCAAAGAACTCTTGAATATGGGGCTAAGTCTTGTCAATGATGATGAGTTATTGGGTAAGGCCAGTAACCTAGAAATTTTTAAAATGCTGACTTTTGTTGAAGCAGACCTTTCGGCTCAAGTTGCCCTGTTGAATAGGGGCAATGATTTGTTGACCCAATACAGTAAACAAAAGGATGATGTCATTAAGCTTCATGATAGGAATCTGGCGGCATTGTCCCTGAACAGTCACTATGAGGTATCCAAATGGCGAAACTATCTCTCAGACATGTGGTTTGCTATTCTTGCAGGCCTTTTGCTGCTGGTTATTATTGTTTCGGTTGTTGCACTCAGGTTGCGTAAGAAAGCTGTAGAGTTGCGTGAGAAGAACAAAGCCGCCCGTGCTGATCTTGATCGAGTGATGGAGCTATTGTCAAAGCAATCCAAAATGAGCCTTAAGGATTAAATTTTTCTTTAAGCTCCCGTAGAATTTCCAATGCCTCATCGTTGTCACCAATTTTTTCCCGTATCAAATATTCTTTCTTAATTTCACGGACGAGATATTTTTTATCGTCAGGAAGTGAATTGAAAGTTTCGGTCAATAGTACAGTCAAACGTGTATTATTTGGAATCTGAGTATCATCAGGATTTGTAAATAGCAACATAGGGCCATGACCATGAAGATACCAATCCAAATTTAACCCATATTGTTCCTTAAGGTAAATCTGTACTTTTAAGGGAAGAATGGAATCCTTCTGATAATTGTAGATACTCTGCCGTGATACCCCAACAGCATCGGCAAATGCAGTGGTTGAGATCTTATTCTCATCCATGAAAAGCTTAAAACGTTCTCCTGTAGTTGTTTCCAAATTAGCTACTTTGTAAAAATAATTGTATAAATATTGTACACTATGATTAAATTATTTACATTTGATCATGAATACATGATGAATGTGCTCTTTTACCTCCAAGTCAATAGAGCACGTTTGTCCTTGTGTTCATCACAATAAAAAATGATTATGCTATACTTTTATATAAACGCTATGGATGTCACGTCTGGCATCTCGGTTTACACATTCATTGTTGTGATATTTATCACGGCTGCACTTGCCCTTTTTGTCATAAAATGGATGCAGTTGCGTAAACTTAATCATGTCGCGCAAAAAGAACAAACAAGTAAGCAACAACGATTCCGTCTGGAGATCACCGAGGTAAGTGATAATTATGTTCAAACAGGGTTGGACGTTCCAAAAAACCTCGATGGGGCAAGCATTGGAGGCACCCTGCTGACAGGGCTGACCATCATTGGAAAGAAAGACCCGTTGATTTTACGGATGATCCTTTTGCACACCTTGGACATTCTAAGCCAAGAAGAAGATATAAAAGAAGCCCTCAACAGCTTCACAGAAAAAAAGTAACATTAGTTATGGTTAGCAAATGTGTGTGTTAATTAGGCTGATTGTTTCACCATTGTGAAGCAATCAGTTCTTTTCACCTCTTTTATAACCATTCGGGTACCCATCAAGTGGCTTTATAACACTTTAAGGGTTATTAGAAACCAAACATAGATTAATTATTAAACAGACAGAGATTAATGCTCATTTAATTGGGGAATTCACCACATTTCAATTAATTTAGATTCATTGATTGACTGTTAAAATTTAAACAACACATTATGAGAAAGATTATGCTATTTATTTGCATGCTTAGCATGCAAGGTTTGGCTATTGGCCAAAGTACTCAAAACAACAAAATCAGAGACAATGCTGCCAAACTTCGTGAGTCTGCTACTATTATAGTTGAGGGAAGACGGCTAAACAAATTACACTCTAAAATTGACCCGACAAAATCATTTCAAGACCCGAACACGGAAAAAAAGAT
This sequence comes from uncultured Cyclobacteriaceae bacterium, assembly GCA_937958005.1. Taxonomy (GTDB): domain Bacteria; phylum Bacteroidota; class Bacteroidia; order Cytophagales; family Cyclobacteriaceae; genus JANSWY01. Next base: position 4,879 of record CALGOB010000082.1, on the reverse strand, counting down.
TATTGATGGGGTAGAGGTTGAAATTTCTTCAGGAGGTTTTGGATCGGATAATATAATGCCCATTGAAAGGGGCTACCTGATAGAGATTACAAAAATTTACAAAGGAAGGGAACTAATAGATTACGGAACTATTATTGTTGAATATGACCCAGATTTGAGGGCAGGTAACATGAAACGTAACAATATTTTCTTCTTGAATAAAAATTCAGTTAAAAAAGAATGGTATATAAATTATACCAAAGCAATCCCTAAATCCGAGCAGCAATATTACATAACAGGCATTATAAATGAAGGCATGGACTTAGAGGATAGGCCAGTGTGGAAGGGAGAGATGGGTGATGAGTATCGTGAAATGCAAAAAATTGAAACCTACATTGATAGCTTTGAAGGCGCATCGTCTTCTTTTGCACTGGAAGATCAACAACGGTTCCATTCTGCAAATGAATTAAGGGAGGAAAATGCAGAGAGAGATTGGGATGCTGTTTATGAGGAAACAAAACGGAAAAACGAAGAACTCTATCTTGAAAAGTTGAAACTTTTAGAACAAGGCAAAAAGAAACAAAAAAAAAGTGCATTTTTAAAAAGAGGGGTCACAGAAACCGATAAGAACGTAACATTTACCTTCGCAAACCCAAAAAATATTGCTTTGAATGGAAATGCCGAAGATAGGTGGTTGCAATTTGATGTGCTGGTTAGGGCAAATGTATCAGGTACCTATTTAAGTAATATGACCTTTTCTTTGGAATATCAAACGAATAGGTTCTTCGCCAAAAGTGTTTCAAATAACCACATTGTTGCTGAAAAAGCAGGTATTTTTGACACATCCTCATATGATGAGCCAAACTTGTCTGATGCTGCGAATGATAGGATCAGATTCCAATTGGGCGAAGTGTTCAATCCAGGTGATCCGTTTGAAGTGCTCAACTTAGTAGAAGTACCCACCTCATTTACCAAGGTCATGGAGGTCAGAATGGAGATACGGGGGAATCAGAATACGGTGGACCTAGATTTTAACAATGTGGGTTTTATGGATATCAACACATTTTTTTCTTCGCCTACCAACGCAGATCCATTAAATTTCGCTTTTTATGATAATAGCATACACATAACAGCTTTAAACTTACCGTTTCAACCATCTCCAATCATCACCTCTATTACTAACACTGCTACACCTGCAGGAAACGGTACGCGTGTTGTCATTACTGGGAATCATTTTGGTGAGCCTAATTTCCCCCCCCTTACCAAATAATAGTTCCGTTCATCAGGTGATGTTTGTAGATGCAGATGATACAGGAAATTCGACTGCATTTATGGATAATTTAGACAATAATGATTATGTATCATGGACAAATACCCGAATCGAGATTGAATTGCCATTCTCTGCTTTTCAAGATGATAGGGTAATAGGGCAGCGGTTATTTATTACACCAGGGTCTGGTAGATTTAGCGTTAGAAATGATTGGGGAAAATCGAGAACTAGTAGTAATGCACAACGCTTAAATGTGTCTTATGCAACCCGACAAAGAAGAACATCCACTGGAACAGTAAAAAGACAAGTATTGATACCCAATAGGTTTTGCTACGATGGACTGATCTTCAGGCTTGGTCAGAGGTTGTCAACGGATGCTCAGGCAGTGGCCGTTATTGAAAGGGCAATGGCTGACTGGTCAAGCGAGCTTGGTATTACCGTTGCACTAGAGAAAGATGTTAATGGCGATATGATAACAGTAGCGAATCCTACTGCTGGAAGCGATAATCAAAATGTTATTTTTTACAGCAATAGAAATAATTTCATGGCAACTTCGGATGGGTCTCAAAGATGTTCTCAGGATGTCTCAGAGGGTCTTTCCGATACTGATATTACGATTAACGAATTTCCGGCCAATGGATCGTGGGCCTATAATATTACAGGTTCTATTAGCGGATTGCCTTTTTATGATGCAATACTCCATGAAATAGGACATGCTTTGGGCTTGGGACATTCAAAAAATCAGGGCGATTTAATGAATCCAACCCTTGACTTGAACCCGAGTTCAAACCAACGAAAAAACCTTAATATGCCCAACACCAATGCGAAAGATGGGGTTCTTGACTTGGTGGCACGTAGCGTCAACTTTAATTTCTCATGCCCAAGCATATTTTTGACACTAAATTCAGGCTCAAGTTGCTCTACTATTTGGAATGGGAGCAATTGGTCAAATGGGATACCTCATTTAGGTAGCAATGCAGTGATCGATGGGACGTATAACACTGCTTCAAATGGGGCAGGCTCTTTTGTTGCCAATAAACTGACGGTAAATAGTGGTAGGCGATTAGAAATTGAGCCAAGTGATTTTGTTGAGATAGAAGGCGATGTTGTTAACAATGGAAACATAGTTGGAGAAAGTGGCAGTTCTCTAATCATACAAGGTAACGCTTCTTCGGGTGGAATTTACTCATTTACGAGGCGGACAACGCATAGTAATACAGTAGGGAGTTACTCGCTTATTGGATCGTCCGTTACGAATAGCCCTTTTAGTGTATTGGGTGGCTCTGCCCAAAATTTCACATTTTATTATGATGAAACGAACCCAACTCTTGCAGCTCCTGGTAATTTTATAAGACCGGCTAATGCGGGACAAGCTACAATGCTTTCTGGTGTGGGTTATTTTAGTGCTTTCTCAGGGGATATAAATGGCGATGTAGTATTTACTGGCACACCCAATACGGGGGATTTCACAATTCCAATTACTAGGTCTAACCATTCTGCCAGTAACCCAGCTGAAGCAGGGTTAGAAGGATATAATTTACTCTCAAATCCATATACCAGCCCAATCAATGCGATTGATTTTATAAATCATAACCTGCCTTCTATAGAGAATAATATCCGCATCTGGGATGATGGTAATACCAATGATGGTGCTACAAGGGACGGGAGTTACATTGTCGTCACAAACAACAATGTTGTTACTGGAGGTAGTGGAAGAGCTGGTGACTGGGACGGTAGTATACGCTCAATGCAAGGTTTCTTTGTCAGGGCGACTACCAATGGAAGTGCTGAGTTTACCCGAAATATGCAACAACGGTCTTCCAATAGCGATCAAGGTTTCTTTAGAACAGCGAATGATAACAATGATCAATTTGAAATCAAATTAACATTGTCCAATGAAGATTATTACGATGAGGCATTGGTGCTTTTAAATGCGGGATCTTCTGATGATCATGACCCAAATTATGACGTGCATAAAAATTTCATATTGCCAAATGGATATTCACCAAAACTAAATATCTATTCGATAAATAAGGATTCAAAATACTGTATCCAGAGTGTTTCTGAATTCACTGACTTTAAAATAATACCTTTAGGTATGGAAGTTGATTCAGATGGGGAATATCAATTGGAGATTGCTTTTAAAGGAGAGGGAATCAACGGTTTTGTTCCATATCTTATTGATAATTTTTCAGATCAAAAGTATGATGTGAATGATGTTATTCACTTCAATTCAAAATCTGGAGATCATAAAGAGCGTTTTTCATTGATTCTATTGCCAGAGAGTGAAAATGATCTGGATGGCTTAACAAGCGAAATGACAGCAAATATTACAGATAATAGGTTGCTTATTAGGTTAAACGAAAAGAATGAGGGGAATAAAGGAGGGGCAGTAAAAGTCTATGATTTTAATGGAAGAATTGTAGAGCAATACAACAATGTAGATTTATCTGATGGTTTATGGAGAGCCAATTTCAACAGCAAAGGAATCTATGTAGTCGTTTCTGAATTCAATGGCCGTTATTACATAAGTAGAACAGTGGCCAAATAAGAATATAACAACAATATCATTTTAAGACTCTTGCCTATGAATATAGCGAGAGTCTTTTTTATTGTGATTTAGATAATATATTTATCTTACTAGCATAATATGGTTTTGTGATACTTCTAAATTTAACTGCCTTCCTCCTAAAGGCTGATCATTCCATTTTTTCATTTCCAAAATAGTTTCATAAATTGGCCGTTTAATGGTACTACTTCTTAAATCTATTCCTTCTTCTCACTGCCCTTGTGTTCTTACTTTAAATCTTCTAATCTCTCTTTACATTCTTGTTTGAGGAGTTTTTCTTTATCTTTCAAAGCTTGGAGAGCATCTTTGGTGCGTTGGCTGATCTTCTGGCGTTCATCCTTGGTTAAAGCAAATTTTACTGCCTTAATAAATCATTGTCATTGGGTGCGGTCACATCAATATATTCGACCCCAGCATCTTCCAACTGTTCCAGGTTTCTAGCAAAAAGTCAGGTATTGGTGTTTTTAAAATTAAAATCAGTGCAATACTTATTATGAAAATAAACTCAAATTGGTCTTTGAAAGCAGGGATTACGCTTTTTAAAAAAATAATCATCTAATTTTAGACAGAAATAACAGATAAAATAGGTGATTTCATCAGTAATTCATCTAATTTTTAATCCCTAAGGGATATTAATTCCCCGACTCTTGAGTCGATCATTAAATTATTGCCATAGATACCCCGTACCCTTGGGTCGGGGTTTGGTTCATTTCAGGGAGACCCTAATTAAAGGCAATCAGGATCTTTATGCCGAGTTTGATTGGGGCGATTATTGTTTAATGCTCTATTATGCAAGTAAGATTGATTCTGAGAAAGTGAAGACACTTCTTCGTCTGATATTTGGGGAAGGTACTTATGAATATACCTATGAATTACCTGTAAGTAACCCTGGTGCTGATGCTCAGTTTATCAGTATTCAATATGGACTGTCTAGTATTGTTGTGACGAAAAATTTAAGCCCATAAATGTATAAATTAGATTATGGGAAAGAAGTATGAGAATGATTTTAAGGTGATGGTAGTAGAATTACTAAAATCAGGTAAGAAGGCAAAAGAACTTAG
>CALGOB010000081.1 GCA_937958005.1 uncultured Cyclobacteriaceae bacterium | reverse complement strand
TCACCAAAAGTCCTCTTTTCGGTAGTGCAAACTTAAAATAATTATATCATATGGCTTGCTTTTTCTCACAGTACCTTGAGTCGATCATTAAATTATTGCCCATAGATACCCCGTACCCTTGGGTCGGGGTTGGTTCATTTTCACACAGAACTATTTTTTTAAATTAAGATAATCCTAAATTCGTTCATTGTTTATGCTTTAATAATTTCAAGAAAAGGGAGGAAATATTGGATCAAGCAAAAGTTTTTTTCTCAACTTGAGATCAATTGAATTGACTATTCTAAATAATTGATTGAATTTTATAATACAATACTTACTTCATTAATTCTCTGAATAAAAGTGTGAGTTTGAAAGAGTTTGCTCATCAACTTTCCAGTATGATCCGAGGGCATCAATTAATTTTAATTAATCTTATCTGCTAATGTACAAGCAAAAAGAAAGACCAAACACTTTTGTTTGGTCTATTTCATTAAGCGTATTACTAATCTATATCTTCAGAAATCGCATCATTTAATGCCAAAAAATCAGATACAGTATTTTAATTATTGTTTCTAATTTGATCATTTTAATTGATCAGCTGTAAAGATAATATTTTTTTTGAAATTATCTCAAATAAGATGGGAATTAACCCCTCATACCGAATTGACGTTTACAAAACCGTTTAACCCGACCACTTTCACTTAATATTACTATTAAACCCAAATGTTGCAATAGAAATTTGATGCAAACCATAACTAACAGTCATTTAGACACTTAAATCCTAATTTCCTACTCACCATAATGGAGACTATGTCTGCGTTGCAAATCAGAATTTAGGCAGCTATCTAACAGCCATTTATGATTGTCTCCTAAAAGTCTAATGCATCATTCGGGTTTAAAGGTCATAGACATCCCGTACTTTTAGGTTTTGGTTTAATTCAAAAAACTCAAAACCTTTTGATAGCTCAAAGCGATTACCTTTACAAGGTACAAATTAAATCTATGATATTTGATTTTCTCTTAGTCGGTATTGCTTTTTACCTTGCTATCCCTGGAATAGCAGGTTATAGCGCTCGTTCTTATGGACGTTCGTTTTGGCTATGGTTTTTTCTTGCCATGGTTTTTCCGATCATCACACATTTTGCTCTTTATTTTGTGATTAAAAAAGATATTAGGCATAAAAAACTTATCTCAATGCTTAAAAAAGAAGAAATTCAATATATAGAAGAGCAAATAGAGCAAGTTAAAAGAGATCAAAATATTTTATCAATTCCTAAAATAAATCTCAAAAACAACAAAATAACCAAAGAATAATCCACTTTCTTTCGCTACAACCATTAATCTGATTACTTTTGCGCCTTGAAAATATAGGTCCTATATGAAAAGTATCCGAAATATCGCTATTATAGCACACGTTGATCACGGTAAAACTACGTTGGTTGACAAGATCATTTATGCTACCCAAGAATTCAGGGAAAATCAAGACAAAGGTGAATTGATCTTGGACAACAACGACCTTGAACGTGAAAGAGGGATTACCATTCTTTCGAAAAATGTAGCTGCCATGTACAAAGATGTTAAAATTAACATCATTGATACCCCTGGTCACGCCGACTTTGGTGGAGAAGTAGAAAGAGTTTTAAAAATGGCTGATGGAGTTATCCTTTTAGTGGATGCTTTTGAAGGACCTATGCCCCAAACAAGATTTGTACTTAGTAAAGCACTTTCTTTAGGTTTAAAACCAATTGTAGTTGTCAATAAGGTTGATAAAGAAAATTGCAGACCTGATGAAGTACATGAGCAGGTTTTCGATTTAATGTTCAATTTGGACGCTACTGAAGAACAACTCGATTTCACGACACTTTATGGTTCATCCAAACAAGGTTGGATGTCTACTGATTGGCAAAAACCAACCACAGACATTTTACCATTATTAGATGCAATAATAGATATTATCCCTCCTGCCGAGCAAAAGGAAGGTGTTCCTGCTATACAAATAACTTCCTTAGACTTTTCTTCTTTCGTAGGTAGGATTGCAATAGGTAGGTTATTACAAGGTACTTTAAAAGAAGGAGATTCTCTTGGTTTAAGTAAAAAAGATGATAAACTTCAACGTGTAAAAATCAAAGAATTACATGTTTTTGAAGGTTTAGGTAAGAAAAGGGTAAGTGAAGTAAAAGCTGGTGATATCTGTGCAATTACTGGTATAGATGGATTTGAAATTGGAGATACGATCACTGATTTTGAGAATCCTCATATCATCCCCCGTATCGCGATAGATGAGCCAACCATGAATATGCTCTTCACTATTAATAATTCTCCGTTCTTTGGCAAAGAAGGAAAGTTTGTTACTTCAAGGCATTTAAGAGATAGGCTTTATAAAGAAACAGAAAAGAATCTAGCATTAAGAATAGAAGAAACTGATTCTGAAGATAAGTTTTTAGTTTACGGTAGAGGTATTCTGCATTTGTCTGTTCTTATAGAAACCATGAGAAGAGAAGGTTATGAACTACAAGTAGGACAACCTCAAGTAATCTTTAAGGAAATAGATGGCCAACGCCATGAGCCAATAGAGCACATGGTAGTAGATGTCCCAGAAGAATCTTCTGGAAAAGTAATTGAACTAGTAAGCCAAAGAAAAGGAGAACTCAAAATCATGGAGCCTAAAGGTGATGTGCAACATCTTGAGTTTGAGATACCCTCAAGAGGTTTAATCGGGTTAAGAAACAATGTACTGACGGCAACAGCTGGAGAAGCAGTTATGAATCATAGGTTTCAATCATATGAGCCTTACAAAGGTGAAATACCGGGAAGGATCAACGGCTCATTAATTTCTATGGAAAATGGCCCAGGGACAGCTTATTCAATCGATAAGTTACAGGACAGAGGTATTTTCTTTGTAGATCCAGGAGAAGATTTATACATCGGCCAAGTGATTGGTGAACATTCAAGATCTAATGATCTTTCTATTAATATTCAAAAAGGAAAGAAGTTAACGAACATGAGAGCTTCTGGTTCTGATAACAATGCGAAGATTGCTCCTGCTAAGAAATTTTCTTTAGAAGAAGCAATGGAGTACATCCAAAAGGATGAATACTTAGAGATAACTCCAGTAACTTTTAGAATGAGAAAAATCTACTTGGTAGAAACTGAAAGAAAAAGAATGGCCAATAAAATAGAGGCGTAAGGAAATCAGGAGATTCCTGACCAAAACCATACATTTTTTACAACTCTTATTAAGTGGTAAAGTAGTAAAACCCCACTTGCTGATAGCAAATGGGGTTTTATTTTAGGCTTTTCATTCAATACCTCTTCTCCTATCTTAAACAAAAACAACATTAAAAAAGGATAAACCAGAGAAAGATATCGTTCATTATCTGAAAAAATCATATCTCCCTTTGTGAGTAGTAATCCTACGTATGACATCATGGTAAATGCTACTATCTGATAAAACGGCCTCATCTTTGTTTTCCATAAATACTTCCCTATCAAAACAAACAATAGAATCAATAGAAGAACAGAAAACGTTATTCTAAAGGAAGATGGCAAAATTGCCGGCATAAACCAAATACTAAATCCATCGCTTAAAATTGATACATTTTGCAATACACTGAGTCCCTCAAAATGCGCTAACCTCTCTGTGTTCTTACCTACATGATAGACTTGATACTGCCACCAGCCAAAGAGAAAAAGAGGGATCAATCCATGAGAAATAGCTAGAACCCTAAAGGATCTACCTTTCCATATATTCTGCAGAGATAACATCATTCCTAAGCTAATTGTCATTACAAAAACGATTCCAACATGCCGTAACCCAATCATCATGACACCAATTATCAGCATCAAAATTTGCGTTGTAACTTGTTTTTTTTCTATAAAATGAATTAACAAATAGAAATCTGCCAGCAATAGTGTCATAAAAAATGACTCCGTCCACACAAAGGCATGATCCATCAATATGGCAGCAGAAAGAACAAACATTAAATTCACAAGTAATCTGTTAAATTTATTTTCTATCAGCTTTTTAACAATAGAATTAAATAAGTAAAAACTAATAGCATAAATTAACAGATGTGATGTTTTTAGTAGCACTAGGTTCTTACCTAAAAGAGCCAAAAGAAGAGGGTATAAAATTGGTTTGGCTAAAAATACAGGTTGTTTAAAAAGGTCATTAAAGCCATGGGAAATTATATGATCTGCCCCTGTTAGGTACAAATGTGAATCTGATGTGAATTTCAAACCTGACTGTAAAGCGATTAACAACAATAGTTCGCCAAAGATTAATGGAAATAAAAAATAAAAATCAGGTCTTTTCATGAGCAGTTTTCAAAAAAAATTCATTTATCAGATGAAGTTTCCCTTTTTATTTCGGAATTAATCATAATCTAAACCACTAAATTAGTTGACACATTCTTAAAATTCTAACCCCAATATAGCAAAAAGAAAAAGTATATTTGAAGTTAATGAACCAACCTCGACCCAAGGGTACGGGGTATCTATGGGCAATAATTTAATGATCGACTCAAGAGTCGGGGTGCCCGACCAGGGGAATTAATATCCCTTAGGGATTAACTCGACGGTTTCTAAAAGTAATTTTACATTAAGTTAAAAAGTTGTCATTCAATTGAATACCAGATATGGAGTTCACAAATAATATAGGTCCGGTTAATAATTAACTCTCAATGCATACATTTTAAAGTAAATGGAAAAATTAAAATACCCAATTGGAAAATATATCCCTGTAAAAAACCCTACCCCGCAATTGCTGACCCAATGGAGGGATGAGATAGAACAGTTTCCCTTGCAACTCGATTTAATCACAAATAAGTTATCTAAAAAAGAATTAAATTGGCCTTATAGGCCTGAAGGGTGGAAAATAAAGCAAGTGGTTCATCACTGTGCCGATAGTCATATGAATGCCTATATTCGATTCAAATTAACCCTTACAGAAGACAATCCTTCCATTAAGCCCTATGCAGAGAATCTATGGGCCAAACTTGCTGATTCACTAGACGACAACATCGATGATTCAATGATGTTGATAAAAGCTTTACACAATAAATGGGGATTATTGATGCGAAACCTAAGTGATGATCAATTGCAATTAGAGTTTTTTCATCCAGAAAATGGGGTGAAATCCAATCTGGCAGAGACAATAGGAAATTATGCATGGCATTCAAACCATCATTTAGCACATATTAAAAATGCCCTTACATTTAAAGGCCGCTTTTAAGTGTGAGCTGATAATTTAGTTCATTCGATAAGCGATTAATTGATATTCATCAAATAATTATTAGATATTTAACTAAAACATAGATATGATGTAATCATTTAGCTAAATACAATCGTTTCTTTAGAAGAATCTCAATATATAATTGAATTCTCATTTGATAATTGTCATCATTTACATTTCTTTGGGGAGGTATATGAATGCAGAACAAAAAAGATTGAAGTCTTCCAGCAAATGGAAAAAATGGGGTCCCTATGTTTCCGAGAGACAATGGGGTACTGTAAGGGAAGACTATAGTGAAAGTGGATTGGCATGGGAAAGTCTAACGCATGACATGGCACGAAGTAAATCCTATAGATGGGGTGAAGATGGAATCGGCGGAATTTGTGACGATGAACAAAGTGTCTGTTTTTCTTGGGCTTTCTGGAATGGCAAAGACCCGATAATCAAAGAACGTTTATTTGGGCTTACTGGGGTAGAAGGAAATCATGGGGAAGATGTTAAGGAACTATACTATTATTTAGATAGTACACCGACACACTCTTACATGAAAATGCTTTACAAATATCCGCAGACTGAATTTCCATATGCAAAATTAGTTGATATCAATAAAGTTACTTCCAAACATGAAAAGGAATATGAGCTTTTAGATACTGGCATTTTTGATGATGATGCTTATTTTGATATCTTCATGGAGTATGCAAAAGGAGATGAAGAAGATCTCATGTTAAAAGTAACTGTTCATAATAGGGGTAAAGAAGAAGCACCTTTAGTAATTATGCCTACTTTTTGGTTCAGGAATACCTGGTCTTCAAGAAAAGAGCTCAGTAAACCGGCTATTCGGCAGACAGGTGATAATAGACTTAATCTAAGACATCACACTTTGGGTAATTATTCTGTCTACTTCGAGGAAGAGCCCTCAGAAATTGTATTCTGTAATAATGAAACCAACAGGAAAAGGTTATATAATGCTCCCAACACCTCAAAATACCTAAAAGATGGAATTAATAATTATGTAGTCACGGGTGAGGAAACTATTAATACCAAAAGGCAAGTAGGTACTAAATGTGCAGCTATCTATAGAAAGCAAGTTCCTGCTGGGGGACAAGTTTCATTCAACATTCGATTTACAGATGTGCCTAATAAAAACCCTTTTGATGATTTTGAAGATCTATTTAATTTAAGAAAGAGGGAGTGCGACGAATTTTATCATGAAATTCAAAATAAAGTAACCAATGAGGATCATCTCAATATTCAACGTCAGGCTTATGCTGGTATGATGTGGAGTAAACAATTTTATTTTTATAATGTTAAAGATTGGCTTGATGGTGATGAAGGGAGACATGCCCCCCCAAGAAATAGAAAAAAGGGCAGGAATTCGTCTTGGACACATTTAGATAATGCTGATATTATCTCAATGCCTGACAAGTGGGAGTACCCATGGTATGCAGCTTGGGATTTAGCCTTTCATTGTATTCCTATTGCAAGAATTGATCCCAAATTTGCCAAAAACCAATTGTTACTTTTCTTAGATGATCGGTATTTACACCCAAATGGTCAAATCCCTGCCTATGAGTGGAATTTTAGTGATGTTAATCCTCCGGTACATGCTTGGGGGGTTTTAAAGGTCTTCCAATTGGATAAAGAGATCAACGGGGAAGCTGATTATGATTTTTTACAAAGGTGCTTTCATAAACTGCTGATGAATTTTACATGGTGGGTCAATAGAAAAGACAATGATGGTAATAACATCTTTGAAGGTGGGTTCTTAGGATTAGACAACATTGGCGTATTTGACAGGAATCATAAGATAGTTGAAAATATGAGATTGGAACAAGCAGACAGTACAAGCTGGATGGCCATGTTTTCTCTCAATATGCTTAGAATCTCTTTGGAATTAGCACGTAAAAACCCTGTTTATCAAGATACGGCAAGTAAATTCTTTGAACATTTTCTATTCATTAACGGTGCTATGAACAAGATTGGTGATTCGGAAGTGGACTTATGGGATGAAGAAGATAACTTTTACTATGATGCCATGCATACTCCTGATGGTCTATCTAAGCTCATGAAGGTCAGATCTATGGTCGGGTTAATTCCTCTATTTGCTATAGAAATCCTTGTAGATGAGGTTTATAGTAAATTACCTGAATTTCAAGCAAAACTGGAATATTTCCTTGAAAAAAGACCTAAGTTAGCTGAATTGGTCTCTCGATGGCAAAACCCAGGAGAAAGTGAAAGAAGGTTACTCTCTATACTAAGGGGTTTCCGAATGACCAAAATTTTAGAAAGAATGCTAGATGAGGATGAATTTCTCTCTGAATTTGGTATTAGGGCTTTATCAAAGTATCATAAAGATCATCCTTATGAGACAGAGATTCAAGGGCAAAAATTGACTGTTGAATATTTACCTGGTGAATCTGATTCTTCATTTTTTGGAGGCAATTCTAATTGGAGAGGGCCCATTTGGTTTCCAATGAACTATTTGATCACTGTCTCTTTATCTACTTACCATGAGTATTATGGAGAAGATTTCAAGATAGCCTACCCTTCACAAAGCGATCAATATTTTAACCTCAAAGAAATCTCAAGCATGCTTTCAGAAAGGCTGATCAAAATATTTGAACGGGACGAAAAAGGAAACAGAGCTGTGTATGCTGGAAATCTTAAAATGCAAAATGATCCTCATTTCAAAGACTATATTCTGTTCTATGAGTATTTTCATGGTGATCATGGAGAAGGGTTAGGCGCATCTCATCAGACAGGCTGGACTGGTCTGATTGCAGAAATTATTCATGAGCATTACAATTAAGCAAAGTTAGCTTGATCTTAAATTAATAATTAAACATTAATTTTGCATTTCTTTAATAATATTTATTCATGAGAAAAATTGCATTTTCATTTTTGATGGTTATTTTCTGTTTCACCATCAATTTACATGCTCAAAAGAAAAAGCCAAAATTAATAGTAGGTATTGTAGTTGACCAAATGCGATTGGATTACATCTACCGCTTTGAAAATAAATTTACTGACAATGGGTTTAAAGAATTGATTAAGAATGGATTCTTTGGAAAGAATACTCACTACAATTATGTCCCTACCTATACTGGACCAGGTCATGCCTCTATATTCTCAGGAACCACACCCAGTGTGCATGGTATTATTGGGAACGACTGGTTTGTAAAATCTCTAAGAAAAGAGATCAATTGTGTAAGTGATAGTTTGGTAAGCGTGGTTGGTGCAGAAGGTGAAGAATCTTCTTCCCCTGTTAATTTGCTTTCGTCAAATTTTGCTGATGAACTTAAAATTGGAAGCCAAGGAAGATCAAAAGTTGTTGGCGTATCTATTAAAAACAGGGGAGCTATATTACCAGCTGGACACTTTCCTGATGGAGCATATTGGTTTGATCCAAATTCAGGTAATTTCATCACCTCTACCTACTATAAACAAAAGTTACCAGAGTGGGTCAAAACCTTTAATGAAAAACAGGTGGCAAAAAAATACATGACAGGTAAATGGGAAACACTTTTACCAATCACAACTTATACCGAGAGTGGCCCTGATGCAAGTCCTTATGAAGCGAACTTAGGAATGGGTCACACATTTCCTTATGACTTAACCGCAATTAGAAAAAAAGACAAGAGTTACAAGGCTTTAAGCACTACACCATTCGGTAATTCAATTATTGCAGATATGGCATTGGCAGCCTTATCCGGGGAGTCTCTAGGAGCTGACAGTGAAACAGACTTATTGACTATTAGTTTTTCAAGTACAGATTATATTGGACATAGGTTTGGGCCCGATTCAAAAGAAATTGAAGATTGCTATTTGAGGTTAGACTTAGAAATTGCAGAGCTTATTGATGAATTAAATAAAAAAGTAGGGAAAGATGAATATGTTATTTTCTTAACCGCTGATCATGCTGTAGCCCACGTTCCTCAGTTCTTAATAGACAAAAGAATCCCTGCAGGCTATATTGAAAGAACTCCTGTTGCTTCTATTCTTTTAAAAACTTTATCGGAAAAATATGGTGAAGGGGAATGGATTTTTAGTGCATCCAATGATCAACTATTTTTAAACAAGGAGTTAATTGCCGATAAAGAAATTGATTTAAATGAATTTACTGATGAAATCATCAAATCACTTTTGAGTTTCAAGGGCATTAAGAAAGTATTTAGAGGGGAAGATCTGAATCGTTATGAATATACCAATGGAATAGCAGCTAAACTTCAAAATGGGTATAATACTAAAAGGTCAGGGGATCTTCTATTAGTTTATGAGCCGGGTTGGTTTGTAAAAAGTTACGGAAAAACAGGCACAACACATGGCAGTGGATACAACTATGACACGCATGTACCTTTACTGATATATGGGCAAGGGATTCCTAAAGGATATACCTCCTATGAAAAAATAAGCATTACTGATATTGTTCCTTCTCTGTGCCTCAAATATGAGGTCAATTTACCTAATGGAACCACAGGAAATGCAATCAAGGAACTCTTCAAAAAGTAAGAATTTATGATAGGCTTAATCTTCGACATGGATGGTGTCATAGTTGATAATCATTTTTATCATTTCAAGGCATGGGAAAAGTTTTTTGAGAAATATGGCAAACAAATAGATGAAGATCATTACAAAACTCACATCAATGGCAGAACCATGAAGGCCATTATTCGTGATGTTTTCGAAGGTGATGATCTTACTGATGAGCAGGCAAGAAGTTACGGATTAGAAAAAGAAGAGATCTATAGAGATGTTTATAGAGAATTTCTCTCCCCTACCCCCGGTCTTGTCAAATTTCTTGAGGAAGTAAAAAAAGAAGGTGTCAGTACTGTGATTGGTACATCAGCACCAGTAGAAAATGTCACTTTCACTATAGGTGGATTAGGGATTGGTCATTTTTTTGATGGCATATTAGATGAAAGGGCGGTGACTAAAGGAAAGCCAGATCCAGAAATCTACTTAAAATGTGCAAAGGAATTAAACCTTCCCAATAAACAGTGCGTTGTATTTGAAGATGCATTAGCTGGTATCAAAGCTGGTAAAAGTGCAGGGTCATTTGTTGTAGGTATAGCCACTACTCACAAAAGGGAAGAGTTAACTGAAGCTGATTATGTAATTGATGATTTTAGCAACTTGGACCTTCATACTTTACGTGAATTAATTAAATGAATAAAATATCGTTAGTTCTAGTCCTGCTATTAGCAGTTAGCCTTCAATTACAAGCACAAGTTAAAATAGCCAAATTACAATATAATGGTGGTGGTGATTGGTATGCCAATAAAACTGCATTACCTAATTTAATCAACTTTTGTAATCAGCAGCTAAAAACTAATATTGATAAAAAAGAAGAAGTAGTAGCAGTAGGAAGTGTAGAGCTCTTTCTATATCCTTATATATATATGACGGGTCATGGAAACGTCTCTTTTTCTTCAGATGAAGCTGAGAATCTACGTAAGTACTTAACAAGCGGTGGTTTTTTGCACATAGATGATAATTATGGGTTAGATAAATTTGTAAGGCTGGAAATGAAAAAAGTCTTTCCTGAACTGGAATTCGTTGAACTTCCTTTTAATCATGATATATATCACCAAAAATTTGATTTTAAGGAAGGTTTACCTAAAATTCATCAGCATGATGCGAAGCCTTCCCAAGGTTTTGGATTAATTTATAAAGGTAGACTTGTATGTTTTTATAGTTTTGAAAGTGATTTAGGGAATGGATGGGAAGATCAAATCATTTACAAAGATCCTGAGTCTGTTAGGCAAAAAGCACTTAAAATGGGAGCAAACATCATTGCCTATGCCTTTACTCAAAATTAGACTACCAAGGTTTTAGTTTACATAAAAATTTATTTTGCTCCTCAACAAATAGAGTCTTTTATTTTAAAATCTTCTATAAATGAACCAACCCCGACCCAAGGGTACGGGGTATCTATGGGCAATAATTTAATGATCGACTCAAAGTTGGGGCGCCCGGCCAGGGGAATTAATATCCCTTAGGGATTAAAAATAACAATCTCTAATCTTATAAATTAGAAGTAAAGAACTTTCAAAGACTAAATTTAACCATCTAACAGCTTAATCATCAATTTATGAGTGATTACTTCAGTAATCAAATGATAAAGAAATAAATAGTAGTTACTATTTCTAGCCGCTGACTATCAATTATATAAAAACAAAATATTAAGTCAATTCAAAACTCTTGCCACCAAAAACAAGGTTATTTCGTTAAGGAAAAGAAGATTATTTTTCATTAAGCTAGACAACACTTAAATTTACCTATGCGTATATTATGGCTAATAATAACTTTTAGCATTATTTCTGGGATCTCTGTAGCTCAAGTTAATGATGATATAAATACACCTGATTTATCTGAGCAAGCTTATTTAGCAGAAGTAGCTTATTACAATGCTCAATATGGGGAAGCCGAAAAATTATTTTCTACAAATAAGAAAAAGTACCTAGCTCAAAAGAATTTTATTGGAGCAATTGATAGTTCTGTAGGACTAGCAAAAACTAAAATAGCGAAAGGTCAATTTGACCAAGCTACTTTAGAATGTGAAGAGGCATTAAACTATCTAAATAATTTAGGGTCAGTTGATTCAACTAGAATGGTTGTAATCAATAGAATATATGGTGAAGCTTTTTTAAATAATGGATCTAATGATATTGCTTTAAAATACCTAAAAGTCTCTGAGAGTTTTTTACTAAAAAAGAATGATCTGGCACATGCAGACTTGATGGAAGAGATAGGTGTAACCTATTGGAATAATGGAAATCAAAAATTAGCTAAAGAATACCATAATAGGGTATTACAAACTAGACTAGGCCTTTTATCAGAGGACGATGAACAAATCGCAGATTCTTATTTAAACCTAGGATTAGTAGAAATACAGGGAAAACAATTCCTCAATGCTCAAGTATTTTTCAAAAAAGCTTTGTCTATCTATGAAAAAGAATCCTCTACCAACCAGTTAAAATTGGCTAATGTCTACAGTAATATGGCATTCGCCAATTTTGAAAATGGCGCGTATGCACTTGCGGGTAGGTATTTTGAGAATGTAGAAAATATTTACAATGAAATTTATGCTGAAGACCATCCAAATAAAGCTTTTATAGAGGCCAACTTAGGCAGAGTAGAACTGCAACAGGAAAATTACGAAGGTGCACTAGAAAGGTATCAGAAAGCACTGAACATTTATCAAAACATCTTTAATGACAAACATCCTGAAGTAGCTGATACTTATGCCAGAATTGGTGAAGTTTATCAAAAGCAAGGTAACACCAAAAAAGCTTTAGAAAACTACCAAAAAGCCGTTTATGCGAACCTTAAAGATCAAGATTATCAATCCATTTTTGATTTGCCAAAACTTGAGAAATATTTAAATGCTGAATATTTACTAAGTGCATTATCTGCGAAAGCAATGGTATTAGAAGACCTTCACTATAACAAAACATTAAAACCAAAACATATTAATGCGGCTTTAAATATCCACATACTAAGTGACTTATTAATTTCTCGAATTAAACAAATTAGACTGAGTGAAGCTGATAAAATAAAAACAAGTGCTCGTTCTAAAGAAATCTATGGAAATGGAATCAGGGTAAGTATTGATGTCGCTAGTAAGTCTATCAATAAAAAATATTACTATGAATTGGCCTATCAGTTTTTTGAAAGAAGTAAGGCATCTACTTTACATGAAGCAATAAATGATACTAAAGCCAAAAATTTTGCTGGTATTCCAGAAGATATCCTCAATAAAGAAGAGTTGCTTATAAATGAAATGGTGAGGTTAGAGAATAGGCTTAATGAACAAAACTCCGATTCAGAAGAACAATTGATAAGTAGTGAACTTTTCACTAAAAACAATGAATATAGAAAATTCATTAGCGAACTAGAGGAAAATTATCCAGATTATTTTGCCTTGAAATATAAAAACACCCTAGTCTCTTCTGATCAAATAAGAAGTAAATTAAAGGACAATGAAGTAGTCTTATCTTATTTTATTGAAGAGGAAAAACAAGAGGACAGTCCAAGGATTATGTATATCATGGCTATCAGTCAAAAAAAATTAACGTTTTCAAGTGTTACTGTTCCTGAAAATTTCAACAATAATATCAAAGGGCTAAGAAATGCCATCAAGTATAAATCCGATAATGTCATTAAAAAAGTTGGAAAAGATCTCTTCAAATTATTGTTTCCAAAGGAGATCTATGAAAAGTATAATTTCTTTACGATCATCCCAGACGGGATAATGGGTACTATTCCATTTGAAGTCCTGATAGACACTGAAGGTAATTATGTAATTGAAAAAGCTGGTGTAAACTATGATTTCTCTGCTAACCTATATTATGACAACCTGCAAAAGGAAAAGAACAAAGTAGATCAAATTTTAGCTATTGCCCCTGTCTCTTTTGATTCATATGAGGGACTTACTCTTTCAAGGCTTCCCGGCACCAAAAGAGAAGTAGAAAGTATCAAATACAATGGTCTAGGAACATTTGATGTTAGTCTATGGATGAATGAAAAGGCCTCTGAATCAGATTTCAAAGCCTCTAGCCTACAAGATTATGACATTATTCATTTTGCCACGCACGGAGAGGTAAATGAATCTCAGCCAGAGAAATCAAGAATTTTCCTATACAATAACCAAGATAAACCTGATGATGGATTTCTTTATTCATCAGAAATTTATAACATCAAATTGAATGCAGACCTAATTACCCTATCAGCTTGTGAGACAGGGTTGGGAAAAGTTGCCAAGGGAGAAGGTATTATTGGATTATCGAGATCGTTGAAATATGCTGGTGGAAAAAATTTAATCGTTTCTTTGTGGAAAGTTGCAGATCAATCTACTTCTGACTTAATGATCGATTTTTATCAGAAGCAACAAGCTAATAGTTCTTCTTATTCGATGTCCCTTAGAGATGCCAAATTATCCTTGCTTTATTCAGATAAATATAAGTCCCCCTATTATTGGGCTCCATTTATTTTAATCGGTAAATAAAGCATCTTGATTGATTGATATTCCAGTCATCAAGTTACTAACCCACTCAAATGGTGTAGTTTGTGTTATTCTCTGTTTAGTTATTACTTTCAACTGTTGATAAGATAAATTCCTAATTTGACTTAATGGACTGGTCATTTCACAGTAGAATCATTCAAATGATAATTGAATCAATTCTTCTAAGAAATTAAGACCTACCTTTTAAGGTTAATACCTAAATTATATTCATGAAAAATCGCATATTATTAGTTGGTTTTCTGCTGTTGACGTCTATTTCTGGGTCCTTTGGACAAAAGCTAGATATGGATCTATTCAAAGGAATGAAGCCAAGAAGTATAGGGCCTGCTGGAATGTCAGGACGTGTCACCTCTATAGATGTAGTGACAGCTAATCCTCAAATTATGTATGTTGGAACTGCATCTGGTGGACTGTGGAAATCTACCAGTGGTGGAATTGGTTGGAAGCCAATCTTTGATGATCAAAAAACGGGTTCCATTGGAGCGGTTGCCATTCAGCAGTCAAACCCTTCTGTAATCTGGGTAGGTACTGGGGAAGGAAATCCTAGAAATAGTTTAAATGGTGGATTTGGGGTATATAAAAGTATAGATGGCGGAAAAAACTGGATATCAGTTGGACTTGAAGAAACAAGACATGTTCATAGAATCATCATAGACCCTACTAACCCAGATGTTGTATATGTAGGTGCTATTGGGTCTCCATGGGGGGAACATTCACAAAGAGGTGTTTTCAAAACCACTGATGGTGGAAAAACTTGGGAAAAGGTACTATTTGTTGATAATAAAACTGGTGTTGCAGACATGGTTATGGATCCTACTAATCCCAATAAATTAGTAGTAGCTATGTGGCAACACAGAAGGAAACCTTGGACTTTTAACTCTGGTGGCCCTGGGTCTGGCCTTTATATCACTTTTGATGGTGGGGAAACTTGGGAAAAGAAAAGCGATGAAGATGGGTTACCTAAGGGTGATTTAGGTAGAATTGGGTTAGCAATAGCTCCCAGCAAGCCTAATATCATTTATGCTTTGATAGAATCAAAAAAGAATGCACTTTACAAAACTACTGATGGTGGCTTTACGTGGAAAAAAGTAAATGACAAAAGTGATATTGGAAATAGACCATTTTATTACTCCGATATTTTCGTAGATCCAGTAAACGAAAATAGAATTTACTCTGTATTTACCTATGTAAATGTAAGTGAAGATGGAGGGAAAAACTTCACAGAACTCATGCCAGCTTATGGGGTAGATAATGGTGTTCACCCTGATCATCATGCCTGGTGGATTCATCCAAATGATCCTGATTTCATGATGGATGGCAATGATGGTGGATTGAACATAACAAAAGACGGTGGTAAAACTTGGCGATTTGTTGAGAATTTACCAGTTGCACAATTTTATCACATTAATGTAGATAATGATTTCCCTTACTACGTCTATGGAGGAATGCAAGACAATGGTAGCTGGGGTGGCCCAGCGTATGTATTGAAAGCTCAAGGTATCAGAAACTCATATTGGCAAGAATTGGCTTTTGGTGACGGTTTTGATGTGGTACCCGATCCTGAAAATTCACGTTATGGTTATGCCATGTCACAGCAAGGTTTTGTGAGTCGATATGATCGTCAAACGGGTTATAACCATTTTGTAAAACCGACTCACCCTGATCCAAATGTAAGACTTAGATTTAACTGGAATTCCGGTATTGCCTTAGATCCTTTTAACAGTAAAACTGTTTATTTTGGTAGCCAATTTGTACACAAAAGTTTAGACCAAGGTGATACATGGACTATCATCTCTCCTGACCTTACCACCAACAATCCTGATAAGCAAAAGCAGGATGAAAGTGGTGGATTAACCATGGATGCTACAGGTGCAGAAAATCATACAACCATTTTAGTTGTATCTCCAAGTCCAGTTCAAAAAGATGTGCTTTGGGTAGGTACGGATGATGGAAATGTGCAATTATCTAAAGATGGCGGAAAAAACTGGTCAAATGTAGGGACTAACTTACCTGGTCTGCCTGCTGGATCTTGGATTGTACAGATCAAACCTTCAGGAAGAAATGCAGGAGAAGCATTGGTAGTTGCTAATGATTACAGAAGATATAATTATGAGCCTTATGCTTATAGAACTAGAAATTTTGGCCAGACTTGGGAACGAATTGTTGATAGCAAAGATGTTTTGAGTTATACTTTGTCCATTGTAGAAGATCCTGAGGAACCAAGGTTACTATTCTTAGGGACTGATGATGGTTTATATGTCAGTATCAATGCGGGCAGTAGCTGGACAAAATGGACAAGTGGTTACCCTACTGTATCAACTAAAGACTTGGTCATTCAACCACGAGAACATGACTTGGTAATTGGTACTTTTGGGCGTGCAGCTTATGTATTAGATGACATTAGACCGTTAAGGGAAATGGCTAGAAATTCTCAGGTAACCAATCAACCTGTTGCCATTTTTGAGCCCCCAACAGCTTATTTGACACAAGCTATCCAACAACCTAGTGGGACTAGATTTGGCGGTGATGCGCATTATAATGGTGAAAACAGGCCTTTTGGAGCTATGATTTCCTATTTCTTTAAAAAACCTGAAGAAAAAAAGGAAGTTGCAAAAATTCCTGAAACTAATAAAAAAAGAAAAGGAAAGAAAAAAACAGCTGTAGCGACACCTGTTGTTAAAGAAGAAATGAAAAAAGATTCTTCTATGGTAAGTTATGACTCTCTGACTTTCACATTTTATAAAGGGAATGATCTAATCAGAACCTTAAAAATAAAATCTCCTAAGGAAGAAGGTGTTAATAGGATGTTCTGGGGTCTTGAAGAAAAAGGAACTCAAAGACCTTCACGTACTAAACCAAGAGGTAACAGTGAGCCTGGTGGGATCAGAGTTGCTCCAGGAACTTATAAAATTAAGATAACTTATGGTGAAGCAAGTGATTCTACGATGATCAAAGTAGCTGCGGATCCAAGGTTTGACAACAGTGCCAGTAGCAGTATACAAAAGTACAATGCGTTGAAAAAAGTGGAAGGTTTAGTAACGCTATCGGCAAAAGCTGTTACCCAGCTACGAGAGTCAAAGGAAATAGCAGATCAATATGTAAAAGATCTGATGAAGGCTGACAAAGATCTTTATAAAACTCAGATTGATTCAAGTAAAAATATCAGTAAAAATATCAATGATTTAATAGATGGATTCATTGGCAAGGAAGATAAGAGGCAAGGAATCACGCTTGATTACAAGGTTTATGTTATGAACAGAATTTTTACTGCTAGCAGGTACATCAGCAATCAAATGGGCGCACCTACAGCAACAGAAAACGAATTAATTCAAATGGCTGAAAAGAGTGTAAATGATCAAGTTGAATTGGTTAACTCATTCTTTAATGACGAATGGAAAGTTTATAGAAATGAAATGGAAAAAATTAGAATTTCTCCATTTAAAGAAATTGAGCCATTAGAAAAATAATGGTAAGATGACCCCTCCACTCAATCCGAGGATTGAGGGTATTAATGTACAATTAATTCTCCATAGGAATTAAACTTAAAAGGGCTGTCTCTCTAGAAGTAGAGACAGCCCTTTTATCTTATTGATTTAATGTAATGAACCAACCCCGCCCCAAGGGTACAGGGTATCTATGGGCAATAATTTAATGATCGACTCAAGAGTCGGGGCGCCCGCAATGCACTTAACTTAAGTTTTATAAAAAAACTGATTTTAGTTTGTTGATATTCAGTATAGTCTGCACTCAAAAGTTCTTAGGTTTTATT